>JAQWBH010000133.1 GCA_028707405.1 Parabacteroides sp.
GATGACGCCCGATTGCGTTTATCCCTGGAGCGAAGGACAACAATGGAACGAGGAATGGCTGACGAAATCGGTACGCCGTTTTCCCGTCCAGGGCAAAACAAACGATCGCAATAACTTGATGATAAACCAGATTCGGTTGTTATTTGGTGATGTGCCTGTCGACTTGAGCGATTATATTTTCGCATCGCAATCGGTACAGGCTGAGGCGATGAAGTACTTTATTGAAATGTGGCGGGGTAAGAAGTTTGCACCGAAGACTGGTATTATATGGTGGAATCTGCGTGATGGATGGCCACTCATTTCAGATGCAATTGTCGACTATTATAACTCTAAAAAGATGGCTTATTCTTTTATTAAGAATGTACAGAAAGATGTCTGCGTTTTTATGAATGATGCCATCAATGGTGCTTATCCATTAATCGTTGTTAATGATACGCGGTATGACAGTAGAGGAATAGTTAAGGTAATGGATGCCATGACGGGAAAAGTAGTTTACGAAGGTGGTTTTGTGGTTTCTGCCAATTGGAAGAATCAGATTGCTCTACTACCTGAAATTCAGGGACAAGGTATGTATTTAATTAGTTATTCCGTTGAAGGTAGACAATCACATAATCATTATCTATATGGTAATCCACCTTTCGATCTGAAATTTTACAGGCAATTACTGATGAAGGCCTATCCTGATTTGTTTAAGTGATTATTGCTGAAATATAGTCTGTTATGTTTTATTCGTTTATTAAATAATATTAAATGTGCGAATAGAACATACTATTTCTATAATTATACACTACTTTTGACACGTCTGTCAAACATGTATGACTAAATAAAAAATAACATTATTTATGGGAACAGAAAATATTATAGATATGGAAAGCCGTATTATTGAAGCGGCAAAGATAGTCTTTGTCCGTAAAGGATATGAGGATACAAAAATGGGGGATATTGCAGCTGAGGTAGGAATAAGTCGCACGGCCTTACATTATTATTTCCATACAAAAGAAGTCTTGTTCGATGCTATCTTTCAGCAATTAATGGATGGTTTTCTTCCGAATATAGCATTGGTAGTCGATGCGCCGACCTCTTGTCTGGAAAAGATTCCGAAGATTGTAGATCAATATATTTCCATGTTGCAACGCAATCCGTTTTTACCTCTGTTTATTGTGAGTGAGTTTAATCGCGATCCAAAACATTTGTATAGTACATTACTTAAGGATTTCCATCGTTTGGAAACCTTATTGCGCCTGAAGACAATGCTGGAAGCAGAAATGGAAGCAGGGAAATTGAAGAAATATCCGTTTGTATATGTAGTATCGACGTTGATAAGTCTTGCTGTATTTCCAATGCTGGTACGTAATCCTTTAACAGATGCCTTCCTTGGCGGTGATCCTCGGAAGTTTGATGCATTCATCGAAGAACGTAAACAGTTTGTGGCAGAAGTGATGGTCAGAATGTTGACACCTGATGCCGACGAAACATATCAGAATAACTAATACATTAATGCATATGGAAAAGAACAGATTCATAACAAAACAAGCGTTATGGGCTATGTCTGTAGCGCTTTTGCTGATTGTTATGCCGTTCGATGGCGTTTCACAGGAGAAGATTACACTCGCTGAATGCTATGAATGGGCGCATGCCAACTATCCACTTATTAAACAGCGTCGACTGATAGAACAGGCCGAGCAGTATAATCTCTCGAATGCAGCAAAAGGTTGGTTGCCACAAGTGGCAGTCAGTGGTAAGATGTCGTATCAGAGCAAAGTAACAAAGTTACCTTTTGATACGGAAAAGTTGTCTGTGATGCTTCCGGGTTTGGATATTCCAACGCTTAACAAGGATCAGTATCAGATGGTAGCTGAAGTGAATCAGACAATATGGGATGGCGGACAGATTTCTTCTGTCCGTGAAATGACGCGGGCGCAAGCAGTCGCAGACAAGAAACAGCTTGATAGCGAATTGTATACTTTAAACGGGCGTGTCAATCAACTTTATTTCGGTTGTTTGCTGCAAGATGAATTGCTAAAACAAAATGAGCTGCTGCAAAAAGAGTTGCAAATCAATATCGATCGTATTAAGGGGATGATGGTCAATGGCATGGCGAATCAGTCGGATTGTAAAAGCATGGAAGCCGAATTGCTTAATGCCAAACAGAAAGCAATAGAGTTGAAAGCGGCAAGGACGGCTTATGGTCAGATGTTATGCGCCCTGATTGGCAAACCGTATCAATCGGAAATAAGTCTGGAAGTACCTGATATGGCAAGCCGTTCGCTTAGCTCGGAAATCAATCGCCCTGAACTTCGTGCTTTGGATGCTAAAAGCAATTTTCTCAATTCGCAGAACAAGCAGATCACTGCTGGCTTAATGCCGAAGATAGGGGCCTTTGTTCAAGGAGGGTATGGGCGTCCGGGACTGAATATGCTGTCTAATAGTTTTGATCCGTTTTATGTGGCAGGTCTGCGTCTTTCATGGAATATCGGGAAGTTTTATACACTGAAAAATGATCGGCGGAAGGTGGAAACCGGAATGAAAACGGTTGAGGTTGAGCGTGAGACGTTCTTGTTTAATACACGTTTGACAATGGCTCAGCAGAATACGGAGATAAAGAAGATGTCTGATTTGATGCAATCTGACGAATCGATTATTCATCTTCGTCATGATATAAAGACGGCGGCGGAGGTGAAACTGACCAACGGTGTAATTTCGGTGACCGACCTTATTCGCGAAATTAACGCCGAAGATATGGCTCATCAAACGGCGGCTACGCATCGTATCCAACATCTACAGGCTATTTGTAATTATATGAATTCAACTAACGAACAATAAAAAAAATATATGAAATGTACAATTTTATTTGCCGCACTGATTATGCTGACAGCTTGCGGACGAAACGACAATAACTTTGATGCAACGGGTTCGTTCGAATCGACGGAAGTGATCGTCTCTTCAGAAACGAATGGTAAAATTATGGAATTGAATATGGAAGAAGGCGATAAGTTGAAAGCGGGTGATGCTATAGGGTATATCGACAGTACTCAACTTTATCTGAAGAAAATGCAGCTGGCTGCCGGTTTGCGTTCGGTAGATATCCGCAAACCGGATATTCATAAGCAGATAGCTTCGATAGAACAGCAAATAGCTGTTGCCCGTAGCGAACAGCAACGTATGGAGAACTTGGTTCGTGCCAAGGCAGGCAACCAGAAACAGGTGGATGATTATTCCAATAGTATCAAGGTGTTGACAAAACAACTTGAAGCGCAGAAATCAACGTTGAATAAATCGACTTCAGGTGCAAATGCGGATGTGGAGGGTATTCAGTATCAGATCATGCAGCTTGATGATCAGTTACAGAAATGCAGGATTGTTAATCCGTCGGCAGGGACCGTGCTGGTAAAATACGCCCAGACAGGTGAACTGGCTACAGTAGGAAAACCGCTGTATAAAATTGCAAATATAGATTTATTGTATTTGCGTGCGTATGTTACTTCTGATCAACTGACGCAGATAAAGTTGAACCAACAAGTACGCGTGTTGTCGGATTTTGGAAAAAAGGAGCGACGCGAATATTCGGGTATCATCACCTGGATTTCGGCCAAATCGGAGTTTACACCCAAAGGTATTGAAACGAAGGACGAACGGGCAAATCTGGTCTATGCAGTGAAGATTGCCGTGAAAAATGACGGGTATTTGAAGATAGGACAATACGGTGAGACGATTTTTAGTAAAAGCAAATGAATGTGGATAGGGGCATATTAGTCGATCATGTCAGTAAAGCCTACGGAAATGTGAAGGCGTTACAGGATATCTCTTTGCATATTCGTGAAGGAGAATTATTCGGGCTGATCGGGCCTGATGGCGCCGGGAAGACGACACTGTTTCGAATCTTGACGACATTGCTGTTGGCCGATAGTGGGAGTGCTTCTGTTTGCGGCTTGGATGTGATTCGCGACTATAAACAGATACGTTGCCACGTGGGTTATATGCCGGGACGGTTTTCATTATATCAGGATCTGACGGTTGAGGAAAACCTGAAGTTCTTCGCTACGGTTTTCAATACAACGATTGAGGCCAATTACAATCTGATACGTGATATCTATTGTCAGATTGAACCCTTCAAGGAGCGTAAAGCCGGGAAGTTGTCAGGTGGAATGAAGCAGAAACTGGCACTTTGCTGTGCTTTGATTCATAAACCGGATGTATTGTTTTTGGATGAACCGACAACAGGTGTCGATCCAGTTTCACGCGTTGAATTTTGGAATATGCTGGATGGTTTGAAAGCACAGGGGATCACTATCATGGTCTCTACGCCGTATATGGATGAAGCGTCGCGGTCGGATCGGATTGCTTTGATGCGTGAAGGACGTTGTCTGACCGTGAATACGCCGAATGGAATTCGCGAGACATATCACCGTCCGCTTTTTGCGGTGCGTGCAAAAGATATGTATAAGTTGCTTCTTGATTTACGGATGTTTCCACAGACATATTCCTGCTATTCGTTTGGAGATGCACATCATTTGACACTGAATGAGAAAAGGGTTACTCTTGGTGACGGACAGATAGAGTTGCAAATGTTGCGTGAATATTTGAAAGGAAAAGGACATGAAGAGGTGATAATGGAGAAGATAGCACCGACTATAGAAGATTGTTTTATGGCTTTGCAGACAGAAGGATAAACGGATATACAGATGAATGTTATAGAAACAAATCAGTTGACGAAGCGTTTTGGCACTTTTACGGCTGTCGATCGCATCAGTTTCGAGGTTGGAGAAGGCGAGATATTTGGATTTTTGGGTGCTAACGGAGCAGGGAAAACTACAGCAATGCGTATGCTTTGCGGATTGTCTGCCCCCACATCGGGCGAAGCACATGTAGCAGGCTTTGATGTATATAAGGAGGCCGAAAAAATAAAAAGCCATATTGGATATATGAGCCAGAAGTTCTCCCTTTATGGAGATTTGAAGGTATGGGAGAATATTCGTCTTTTCGGAGGTATCTATGGGCTTTCTACCCGACAGCTTTCGATAAAGACGGATGAGCTGCTTGATTTACTTGATCTTAAAGGAGAGCGCAATACTCTTGTCAATGCTTTACCTTTGGGTTGGAAGCAGAAGCTTGCTTTTTCTGTTGCTGTGATTCATGAACCGCGTATCGTTTTTCTTGACGAACCAACGGGCGGTGTCGATCCAGTAACACGTCGGCAATTCTGGGAATTGATTTATCAGGCGGCCGAACGTCATATCACAGTCTTTGTCACTACACATTATATGGATGAGGCCGAGTATTGTAACCGTGTCTCGATCATGGTGGATGGCTGCATCAAAGCATTGGATAGTCCGGCCGGATTAAAGACGACTTTTCAGGTAACAAATATGAATGATGTCTTTCATATGTTGGCGAGAAAGGCGAAAAGAGGAGAATAATTATGAAACAGTTGAGTTCATTTGTAAGAAAAGAGTTTTATCATATCTTCCGCGATAAAAGGACAATGGTGATATTGCTGGTGATGCCTATTCTGGAGATTATCCTGTTCGGTTATGCAATAACTACCGAGATCAAAAGCACGCCGTTTGCCGTATTGGATGAAACGCGTAATGAATTGACAACAAAAATTGTCGATAGGTTTGATGCCAGTGAGTATTTTGCCTTATATCAGGTGGTCAACACTCGTGATGAAGCTGAACATTTGTTCCGTCAGGGAAAAATACGTATGCTTATCGTTTTCCCTCCTCAGTTCGCTTCGTCGCAGGATGCATCCGTGCAGCTTCTCGCCGATGCAACTGATCCGAATGAGGCAACGCAAATCACCGCTTATGCAAAGCAGCTGATTGCCGAAAGCGGGCAGTGGAAAGTGAATGCGGCTGTTCAGCAGAGTGGCGGTATTCGTCCTGTGGTTCATTTGTTGTATAATCCGCAGATGAAGGGTGCTTATAATTTTGTGCCCGGGGTTATGGGCCTGATCCTGATATTGATTTGTGCATTGATGACTTCCGTCGGTATTGTGAAAGAAAAAGAGATGGGGACGATGGAGGTACTGCTTGTGTCGCCTATAAAACCCGTTTTTATTATTATGGCAAAGGCTTTGCCTTACTTGTTGCTGAGTCTTGTGAATATTGCGACGATATTACTGCTTTCGTATTTTCTTCTTAATGTTCCGATAGCCGGCAGTCTGTTATTGCTTGTATCGATCTCGTTGCTTTATGCTCTGGTCTCGTTGTGTCTCGGACTGCTTATCTCGACGATTGCAGACACGCAGCAGGCAGCGATGCTTATCAGTGCGATGGCACTTATGTTGCCGGTGATATTGCTGAGCGGGATGATGTTCCCGATAGAAAATATGCCCTGGATATTGCAATGGCTGTCGCATATTGTCCCTGCCAAATGGTATATCATTGCAGTGAAGGATATAATGATTAAAGGATTGGGTTTTACAGCCGTGTGGAGAGAAGTGGCGATTCTATTTTTCATGGTTGTGGTTTTAATCGCTTTAAGTGTGAAACGTTTTAAGATAAGATTAGAATGATGATCAGATATTTATTAGAGAAAGAGTTTAAACAGATCTGGCGCGACCGGTTTCTGCCGAAGATTATATTCGTTGTACCGTTAGTACAACTATTGATCTTACCTTTTGCAGCCAATTTTGAAATGCACAATATTAATCTCGCAGTGGTTGATAACGATCATTCGGAGATGTCAAAACAACTGACGAACAAAGTTATTTCTTCAGGTTATTTTAATATGAAAGATGTTTCGCCGACTTACGACCGGGCTATGAAATCGATCGAAAACAACGATGCGGACTTAATTCTTGAGATCCCTGACCGGATGGAAGAGCAGCTGGGGCATGACGGACAGGCACAAGTACTTATTGCTGCGAATGCTGTCAATGGGACTAAAGGAGGTTTGGGCAGTTCATACTTGTCGTCAATCATTATGGATTTTAATCAGGAGAGGAATGGTACGGCTTCTTCAAAAGTACAGCCTGAAACAGTGACTACCTCATTCCTTTATAATCCGCATCTTGACTATAAAAATAATATGGTGCCCGGAATCATGGCATTTCTGCTGACGATTGTCGGCGGATTTCTTTCGGCGCTCAATGTGGTGAGTGAAAAGGAAAAAGGAACGATTGAGCAGATTAATGTGACTCCTGTGCCTAAAGCCCTGTTTTTGCTTTCTAAATTGATTCCGTTCTGGGTCATCGGTTTTATTCTTCTGACTATCGGTGTCCTTGTCGGCTGGATCGTTTATGGATTGGTGCCTACGGGAAATCTGGGCGTTATTTATCTTTTTGCAGGAGTTTATCTGATTGCATTTACAGGTTTCGGACTGGCTATCTCGTCGGTTTCGTCCACGCAACAGCAGGCCATGTTCACAGCATTCTTCTTCTTTATTATTTTCATTTTATTGAGCGGATTGTTTACGCCTATAAGCAGCATGCCGGTTTGGGCTCAATACCTTACGTATTTCAATCCGCTTCGTTACTTTGTAGAGGTGATGCGTATGGTCTATCTTAAAGGCAGTACAATTGCCGATTTAGGCAGTTATTTCGGAGCCATCGCACTCTTCGCTTTGTTCTTTAATATACTGGCTGTTATCAGTTATCGTAAAAAGGGATGAAGAAATAATTCTCTGTTTGCCAATAAATCATTATTTTTGCAGCTGATAAAGGTTTTCAACCCGCCATTGCGCGCGGGAAGAAATGAAAAGGGAATCCTGTGAAAGTCAGGAACTATCCCCGTAGCTGTAAGTTCATAGCTCTTCATATTGTATAGAGAGCAATTGCAACAATCTTTGCCACTGGTTTTATGTCCGGGAAGGCGTTGTAATGGAACAAGTCAGAAGACCTGCCTTTATGCATTGATTATTCAAGGCTTTCGGGTGAAAAAGCGATAGGACGAGTCGTTAGATTCATTTTATTATCGTACTCCGTGTATTGCCTTATGTAGTTATACGTGCAATTTTTAATGATTTAAAATATGAAGAAGGTTGTATTTGTCGCATGCAGCATGCTTTTATTTGCATTAGCTGCCTGTCAGCAGAAAGGCAAACAGGGAGACGGAGAAAATGATTCTGAGTCGTCGCATTCGTTTGCAGTAAAGGTCGTTCCAAAGTACGCCGAAGGATTTAGCGTGACCTATAAGGAAAACATTTGTCTGCTGGATATTCAGGATCCGCAGCGAGAAGAGGGACGCTCGTTCCATTTTGCCTTAGTGCCAAAAGGAAAGAAAGCCCACAATATCCCGGCTGATTATACAAGGATTGAGATCCCGGTTAAAAAAGTGATATGTATGACCTCATTACAATTGTCGAACTTTATCAAGCTTAATGCTTTGCAATATGTTGCCGGTATCACAAGCGCACGACATTTATTCAATGAGAACGTGAGGAAGCTTATTGCAGAAGGAAAGATCCATAAGATAGGGATGGAAGGAAATTTTGACAGTGAGGTAGTGATGGCCATTAACCCGAGTGTCATTCTTATTTCTCCTTTTAAACGTGGAGGTTATGATGCAATGAAAGATATTGATGTTCCTTTAATTCCACATCTTGGATATAAGGAAATGACACCCCTTGGGCAAGCTGAATGGATAAAGTTGGCAGGATTGCTGACAGGAAAGGAAGATGAGGCAAATAAACGGTTTGAGGCTATAGAAAAGCGTTATAATGAACTAAAGGCATTAACTGCGAACATTAAAAAACGTCCGGTAGTATTCAGCGGTGAGCAGCGTGGCGGAAATTGGTATGCTGTCGGGGGTAAAAGTTTTCTGGCTCAATTGTTTGAAGATGCGGGTGCCGATTATTTTATGAAAGACGACCAGAGATCGGGAGGTGTGACGTTGGATTTTGAAAAAGTATACAGTCAGGCAGCCGGTGCTGATTATTGGCGTATTGTGAATAGTTTCGAAGGTGATTTTACTTATAATACCTTGAAGGCCGAGGATTCGCGTTATGCCGATTTTAAGGCATTTAAAAACAAAGGCGTTGTTTATTGTAATATGGATAAAAAGCCTTTCTACGAAAGTATGCCAACAGAGCCGGAGATTGTGTTAGCCGACTTGATCAAAGCCTTCCATCCTGAATTGTTGCCTGATTACAAACCTGTGTTTTATGAATTGCTTAAATGAGTTTGCTGAATGAGAAGGTCTGTCCCATTCTATATGCTTATGATCGTTGTATCTATTATACTGCTGTTTATCTTTAATTTGGTGTTTGGCTCTATTTCTATCCCTGTCAGGTCGATATGGAATATATTGTTTACGCAGTCCTGTGAAAATGAGATATGGCGTAATATTGTATGGAAATCGCGTATGCCACAGGCGCTTATTTCACTTGCAGCGGGTGCCGGACTGTCGATTAGCGGCTTGCAGATGCAAACGGTGTTTCGTAATCCGCTGGCAGGACCTTCAGTGTTGGGTATCAGCTCGGGTGCAAGTCTGGGAGTTGCTTTTGTCATTCTTTTGTCGGGAAGTCTTGCCGGAGTGGCATTGAGCAATATGGGTTTTGTTGGCGAATTGGCATTAACTTTCGGTGCGATTGTTGGCGCATTGTCGGTTATGGCGATCATTGTATTCGTTTCCCAAAAAGTACGTGGAAATGTAACATTGCTGATCATCGGTGTAATGATTGGTTATGTGGCAAGTGCTATAATTGGCGTGATGAAATTCTTCAGTGTAGAGGAAGATATCCGCGCCTATGTTATATGGGGACTTGGAAGTTTCTCGCGCGTATCGGGTAATCAGGTTTTTGTCTTTGTTTTGATTATGGCGATATTGATTCCGCTTTCATTCCTGCTGATCAAAACGCTCAATCTTTTGCTTCTCGGTGATGCTTATGCCCGTAATCTGGGATTAAACATCAAGCGGGCCCGATTATTGGTAATCACTTGCTCAGGTGTATTGGTAGCTGTTGTTACGGCTTATTGCGGACCGGTAATATTTCTTGGCTTGGCTGTGCCACATCTTTGTCGCGGTATATTCCATACTTCCGACCATCGAATATTGATGCCTGCTTCATGCCTCGTAGGTGCTGCGTTGGCTTTGGCATGCAATCTGATTTCGCGAATGCCCGGATTTGAAGGTGCTCTGCCTGTAAATTCGGTTACGGCTCTGGTAGGTGCTCCGGTAGTCGTTTCAGTTTTGTTTAACAAGCGTAAGGAGGAAATCAACGAATAATGAAAGAGACAACGATCCTTATTCAAAATCTCTCGACGGGTTATCGCAATAAGAAGAATGTTCATGAAGTGACGCATCATATAAATGCTACGATTAATAGTGGCGAACTGACTTGCCTATTAGGCACCAATGGCGTCGGTAAGTCTACCTTGCTTCGTACTTTGTCAGCTTTTTTGCCACCATTGGGTGGAAAGATTTTGATTCATGGAACGTCGCTCACTGATTATTCCGATCGACAACTTTCTAAACTTATAGGAATGGTACTGACCGATCGCATTACACTTCGCAATATGACCGTTGAGGAGTTGGTTGGTATGGGACGTAGTCCTTATACGGGCTTTTGGGGAAGCTTGAGCAAGGATGACCAAAAGATTGTAGATGAATCGCTTTTACTGGTGAAGATTGATAAATTGAAGCACCGAATGGTGCATACCTTGAGCGATGGCGAGCGTCAAAAGGTAATGATTGCAAAAACTCTGGCTCAGCAAACGCCCATCATTTTTCTGGATGAACCGACTGCATTTCTTGATTTTCCAAGTAAAGTGGAAATTATGAAGTTACTGCATTATTTGGCTTGTTCGATAGACAAAACGATTTTCATGTCGACGCATGATTTGGAACTGGCTTTGCAGATTGCCGATAAAATATGGTTGATGGACGGGGAAACCGGTGTCATTTCCGGTACGCCGGAGGATTTAGCTATAGATGGTAGCCTGAGCCATTTTTTTTCGCGCAAAGGTATTGTGTTTGATATGGAGAGCGGCTTATTTCGTATTGATAATGAGTTCAAAGATCAGATTCGTCTGGTGGGGCACGGCAATCGCTATGCTATGGTGCGTAAAGCTTTGCAACGTAATGGCATTTTAGCAAACCGTGATGTGCAATCAGATACATTTATCGAAACTGGCAATTTAAAGACAAATGGTTTTATTATCCATTCCGCAGGCAAACCTCCCATTTTGACAAATACGATTGAGGAATTGTTGGAACAGGTGTTGTAAAATGATTCCATAACGATATAAATGAAAGACAGCCCGATGGAGAGCTGTCTTTT
>JAQWBH010000585.1 GCA_028707405.1 Parabacteroides sp.
TTCATTGTGTATTGTCAGCTGTAATACATTTGTTCCCTTATTCATACCATAAAGTTGCTGAACATAATAGTTCGGCGTTTTGACAATCGAGATATTGTCAAACCAGATCAGATCAGGGCGACATTGCCAGGCATCAACATGTGCGAAAAGCGGTGCATAAGTACACAAATTGACTACATCGGCATTACGCTCAAACCCGGTCATGAATGCCGCTTCACATAGTGCTGTCAGAAAACTGTTCTCACGATTGCCCGGATGACAAGCATACTCGCCGGCAAACACTTTCGGCCCCTGACGGTCATACGAATCATATCGTTTAGCATTAGAAAGGAACCAGTCCGGCGAACGATAAAAATGCTCATCAACAAGATCGACCTTTAATCGACGCATTTCAGGCCAGAGATATTCAAAATCACTGCCTTCGGCCTGCGGACCGGCGCCGCCGACAATCTTGATATCCGGATATCTGGCACGGATAGCTTTTACAAAAGGTTCCAAACGTTCGGTATACAGTTTGCCCCACTGCTCGTTGCCTACAGCAACAAACTTCAGATTGAATGGAGCTGGATGTCCCATATCCGAACGTATTTTTCCCCATTTGGATGAAACAGGCCCATTGGCAAACTCTATCAGATCGAGTGCATCGTCAATGTATGGCTGAAGCTTGTCGACAGCACAATTCTCATTCGGATCGTCATTTTCATATTGACAGGACAACCCGCAGTTCAAAACAGGCAGCGGCTCTGCTCCTATATCTTCACTCAACTGAAAGAACTCATAAAAACCCAATCCATACGATTGATAATAATCAGAGAATTTCTTATTCGGGAAAGTATAATTCCACCGATTGATGTTCGTAGGACGATTCTCAACCGGGCCCACTGTATTCTTCCATTGATAACGTGTTGCCTTATTCGTTCCTTCAACGATACAACCGCCGGGAAAGCGAAAAATGCCGGGATGCAAATCTTTCAATGCCTGAGCCAGATCCTGACGAAGGCCGTTGGGACGGTTATTGAATGTTTTCTGAGGAAAGAGAGAGACATGATCCAAATCAATAGTTCCCCGATCAATCATTGTGATACGAAGACGAGCATGCGGACAGTTTGATGCAGGCATCAAGACGACGGTATATTTTTGCCATCCTTGGCCATTCAATTCAATCTCTTTCTCCTCAATGAAATCGTTGCCGTAATTCACCAGGTTTACACGCAATTTGACAGGAGACTTGCCCATAACGCGTGCATAAAACGAAAGGTTATACTTCTCCTCTTTTTTGACGCCAACACCACGAAACCCTTCATTATCCAGTCCCGTTCCCGTTAATTCTTTATCATAAGAAAGTTCTGCATAATGCGGATTGCGGCTGAAACAGGGGTTCTTTGTTTGAATCGTTACGTGGCCGAAAGGAGTCCATCCGCTGAAAGGATTATCAAACTCAAATGAACGATTCTTTATCAATTCGGCATAAAGACCACCGTCAGCGCCAAAATTAATATCTTCAAAAAAGGCGCCATACATGGTTGGCTGAATGGTTGCACCTGTTTTTTGTACTTCAACCTTGAATTCACTTACCGTATTTACGGTTTGCGCCATCAAACCGGAAATGCCCATACTGATCAGGCATAAAACAATGGCTTTTTGTATACTGTTCGTCATATCCAAATGCTTTTCAATGAATATTAGTGATTTATTTAGTGCAAATATACACTAATTATCCATATATAATGGGATCATTTACACTTTTCGATTCATAAAATCGGTTTTTATGCTATAAAACATCTTTAAAGTAGACTAATAATGCAAAGAAGAGAGTAATTTTACACCAATTTTGAAACTATATAATTCACATGAAGAACAAAATTCTGCAGTCTGGTTTACAGATAGCTGATTTCTGTAAAGAAATAAACGGCAAAGAAACGTTACTGTGCACCCTGACCAATAAGAGTGGCGCAGAAGTAGCTATTACTAATTTTGGTGCAAAAATCGTATCGATAATGGTTCCTGATCGTACTGGAAAACTTGTTGATGTTGTCCTGGGACATAATTCAATCGATGAGTATTTATCATCCGAAGAGCCTTATTTCGGAGCCATATGCGGTCGATACGCCAATCGTATTGCCGGAGGAAAGTTCTCATTAAATAATGTAGAGTATCATTTGGCAATCAATAACGGGCCAAACAGTTTGCATGGCGGAATCAAAGGATTCAATTCCGTGGTTTGGGATATGAAGCAAATTGATGAACAAACAATTGAATTGAAATATACAGCCGCTGATGGCGAAGAAGGTTATCCCGGCCAACTGGATGTCACAGTTCATTATCACCTTAGCGACAACAACGAAGTAGTCATATCTTATCAGGCAATCACCGATAAATCGACTATTTTAAATTTGACCAATCACTCCTATTTCAATTTGTCGGGAGCAGGAAACCCGTCTGTTTATGATCAAGTACTCACAATTAATGCTGAATATTATCTTCCCACCGATGCAACGTCCATTCCTTACGGCCCCCAAGAAACCGTAGCAAACACTCCTATGGACTTCCGTACACCACATGCTATAGGTGAACGGATCGATAACGATTTCGAGGCTTTGCGTTTCGGTAAAGGATACGATCATACTTATATATTAAAGAAGAAAGACGAAAAGGAACTGTCTTTCTGTGCGCATTGCATCTCTCCCAAAACAGGCA
>JAQWBH010000134.1 GCA_028707405.1 Parabacteroides sp.
GTCACAACGTTTTCAATTGAATCCCTATTATTATTCCAAAATACTTTATATTTGGCCACATTGGGGTCTGATAATAATAACCATGATAATTCCAAACGGTTTTTTCCACTTCTCACTTTGATAGAATCAGCTTTTGCAACATAGATTATTTCTCCATCTTTGATGAATTCTTCATATGTATCTTTTATATTCTCACAACTTGCGAGAATCAACATAATAGTTGTTGCAATACAAAACGTTAAATTTGATATTTTCATTTTTTTATTAATTAATCGGTTTCTTGTCCCCAAAGGGTCAATTCTTTAAAACATACGTATCGTGTATTTCCCCACGTTTTAAGTGTTTTGAAACGAATATATTGAAATGAATTCGACATAGGAGGAAAATCAAAATCTTCTCCAGCCATGTTTACGGCATAGTCCTCTTCAGTAAATTGCCCTATTGGTAATCCTGAGGGCTTTTTTGACTCAAAACTACCAAGTAATGTCCAATCTTCCCAATTTGTAGATGGAGTATTTGTGCCCCAAATTTCAAAAAATTGAGGAGCTCCATCTCCAAATTTCCACGTATCGTGATGGGTAAGTTGGTTGACTTTCATTCTACTAAATGTGTATTTTTTTCCTAAATCAATTGTGATCCAATTCGGAACGATATAGTCATCACGTTGATAGAAATACTTATTGCCGTCATCCCATAAATTTGATATATCCCAATCAGAATATGGAGCCTGATAGCTGTCATCGCTCAAACCAACGTTTTTCCACAAACTTTTATCACAAATAGTTTCATACAAGGGAGTCAACGTAATTTCCAACGTGTCGGAACTATTCTTCCATTTGTCGGTAAAATAAAATGCAAAATCCGTAGGAGTAGATTGAAGACCTCTGACGGCATAGACTCTTTCAAGCGATTGAGTATATAATCTGTCGTATTCAATCCATTTCCCTTCCCCTGTCTCTTTGTCCTTTATCAGTGTATGGAGAATGTATTCATTCATCTGTTCATTGTAAAAACTGGTGATCACCCCTCCAAAAGTTTCATAGACTTTAAGCGTCTCAAAAATACTTTTAATCGGAGGTTTCAATGGGTTGATTGTAGTTGTTACGCCTTGTGAACGAATTTCAGATCTCGATACTGCATATAATTTAACAGTATATTCTTTTGCTTCAGGAAATCCTTCCAGGATAATGTAATTTTTATAGATAGATGATTTTATTTCCCTAAAAATGTTTTTCTGAGATTGAAATTCTGCTGCTACATATAATATATCTGAATTTACAGGGATATTATAACTGATCTTTGCTCCCCCGGGTAAATTCTCTATTTTGATATTGCTTACTTCAGGGGGAATCCTATTATCTATGACGAGAGGGCCTTTGGAATCTTCTTTACAGCCGTATATGAATGTCATAATGGTGAGGGTAAATAATATTTTTATTTTCATATTTTTATGTTTTATTGAATAAATGAATCTACCAACCCGGATTTTGTACCAGATTCTTATTAATTATCAAGTCCCTTTCTCTGAGAGGCCAAAAATAATCTTTTAAACTGAATGTTTGAAAGAAAAGAATTTTCTCTCTATAATAGGCTTTTGCAGTTTCTTGATCTACATCCCATCCCGTTACCGGCATATTTAAATCGTTTGGGGCTTCTTTCCAACGTCTTAAATCCCAGAAACGTTGGCCTTCAAAAATCATCTCAATACTACGTTCTTGATGAATAATCTCTCTTAAACCTTCTTTAGTGGTATATTTGTTGGGATTTTTTGAAAAATTACTCCAGGATTCTTCCATGCCGGGCAATCCTGCTCTCATTCGTATTTTGTCGATGTAATCATAGACTTCTTGGCTTGGACCGTTCGACTCATTTAAAGCTTCTGCGTACAATAGATACAAATCCCCTAATCGCAGCATAACCCAAGGATAGTTTGTAGATGTATAGGTTGTTGAATTAATTGATGTATTTGTATAATACACTAACTTTTTTGCAAAATAACCGGGAACTGAATGCCAACCGGCCTGTTGTTTACCTAAAAACTGCCCTCTTTTGGATTCTATCCAATAGGTATCATTGTCATCAAATTTTCCATTTCCATACCAAATACCACCGTCAAATCCCAATGCACCATAAAAGCGGGGTTCTCTGTCGAAATTAAATTCTGCAGTGGTATAACCTTGTTTGATATAATGTTTTTCATTTTCGGTACCTACCCTTAAATCAAAACGATTCCCATAATTCCACTGCGTATCTTCGTTGATTGGAACACCATTTTTTGTGTAAAATAATCCGGCAATTTTTAACGTTGTACCAAAACTGCCATTTGAACCCGTGTAGCTCATCTGAGAAACATCTAAAGCTCTCGGGGCACACCATTCTTGTAGATATCGGGTGGTGCTGTTTGTATTCGCCCATATTATTTCAGGGTTCCACCTTTCTGTAACGATACCTCTACAGGTTAACTTTAATTTTGTCTCATCCGAGATGTTTTTGGTCAAATGGCTTCCTTCAAACTCATATAATTCATAACCGATGTTATGTGCTACGGTTATGGCTTCTCTGCAAGCATCAACTGCCCTTTGCCATTTTTCACTTTTATATTCGGCATTGAAAAAATCCCTTCCTTCCTGATCCTTGAAGCCTTGATAATCCTTATTCCCATTAAATAAAGGGCTTGCTGCATAAACCAATATTTTAGCTCTTACACTTAATGCGATGGGGAAAGTTATTCTGCCTAATTCTGTATGCTCATCCTTTACTGTTTCAGGGAGATTGCTTAAAGACTCATCGATGAGTTGTATAATGTAATCAAACACTTCATCAACGGGACGTCTATAAACACGAACTTCTTTACTTGAAGCGGAAATGGGCAGATTGTTTTCAATAATAGGAATGGGCCCATACAATCTTAATAAATAAAAGTGATAATAAGCTTTTAAAAATTTTACTTCAGAAGCCCATTGTCTTTTTTCTTCTTCCATCATATCGGGAACGCTCATGATATTATCCAAAAAGATATTACATTGACTGATCCCTTCCCAAAGAGGCTTCCCTCCATTATATCCCCCCCAATAATCAATTAACGGGTTATTGATGTTTTGTTCTCCTTTAGCAATATTAAAGGTGAAGATATATGAATAATGATTTGACAGCCAAAACTCATCAGCTCCAAAAATGGCCGGATTGTTTTCGGGATTACCTAAATTTGGTATGTAGGAATAACATGTCGCTAAATATTTCTCAGCAGTTGCTCTCATACGGAAAGCATAATCAATTGTGGCTACATTATCCGGTACGATGTCTAAAAAATTGTTGCATCCAGACAGAAAAAAGATAGATAATGCCAGCATTATTATGTTCTTGTTCATCATCACTCGATTTTAGAAAACTATATTAATACCAAAATTAAATGTTTTTTGGATGGGATAACCAAGTCCATTTCCTCCCATTTCTACATCCCACAATTTAAATTTACTAAAAAGCAGTAAATTAGATCCGCTCACATAAAATCTCAAGGTTTTTAGATTCAACCTTTCACTCGTTTTTAATGGTAAAGACCATCCAATTTCCATCTTCTTGAGGCGTAAAAAGTTACCGTCATTTAACCACCAGGTACTAAATTGCGTATTGTTAGCCTGGTGTTGTGTACTCAGTCTTGGCCATAATGCATAAAGATTTTGATTATCTAATGAATAGTGATTGTCTGCGTAGGCTTTTATGATGTTTTTACCGTCAACGAATGGTTCGATTGCTGCCGGGCCTCCATCTCCTCCTGTCCAGAAGGAAGAACGTGCAGAACCTTGAAAAAAAGCCGAAATATCAAAACTTTTGTATCCGAAAGAGAATCCTCCGCCATAAATTATTTCGGGTGTCAATGGAAATCCGATAGGTACCATATCCAATTCACTGATTTGTCCATCGTGATTCACATCTTTATACTTTATATCCCCTGCTATATTCGGAATTCCTCCAAAATGTTGATTCGGAGAATTATTCACTTCATTATCGTCCACAAATAATCTTTCAGCAATATAACCCCACGGTTGGGAAATAGGGTATCCAATTCTTGATTTCCACCACTCTTTTTCATAAGACGGTTCTTCGTAGACATCAAACTTATTGGTAGCATACGTGTAGTTACCTCTGAGCTGAATCCAAAGATCTTTTGAAAAATAATGGGAATAGTCCGTGCTAATTTCAAATCCTTTTCCCGAAGCTTCTCCTACGTTTGCTCGTATGGGAGCGGTTAAACCCATTGTCGAAGGAATATCGGCCCTATCCATTAAAATATTTTTTCTTTTTTCCGTGAAAAAATCGGCTTGTATATTCCATTCATTGAAAAGGCCTATTTCAAATGCGAGATTATTTTTATAAGAAATTTCCCATGTGATATCTGGATTTGCATACCTTGTTACTCTAATTCCGCTTTTTCCGTATGTACTCTCTTTGCCATAGTTGAACCCCCCATAATTCATATTTACATTAGAAAGGTAAAAAAATCTATCATCTTCTACTCCAATTTGATCGTTACCAACAAGACCATAGGTCCCTCTAATCCTGAGATTATTAATCACATCTTTTAGATTGTCCCAAAATTTTTCGTTAGAGATGCTCCATGCCAATCCGAAAGATGGAAAGAAACCAAATCGTTTGTTTTTATCAAACCGTTCAGAACCGTTATAACCGAAATTGAATTCAAAAAAATACCTGTCCTTAAATGAGTAGGTAGTTCTGCCTGAAAAACCAACATTCCGGAAAGGTAAAGAGAGCTGCAGACTATTGGCTTGTGCATTTGTCTGGGAACGTAAGATATTAACCAATAAAGCACTTATTGTATGATCTTCTTTGAAAGTGTTATTATAAGTAAGTGCCGATTCAATATAGAAAATAGACTGTTGCAAGCGCATCCATTCATCTGACCTAAAGTCGAGGAACTCCTCGCCCGACATCTCATTTATAACGTCAATAGAATATTCACCTGTTCTTTTATCAAAGGCGGATAATTCATAATAGAATGGCTTGTATTCCCTAATTTTATCGAATCTGGAAATTCTATTCGTATTAAACAAGGTTCGAAACTTTAATCCTTTTGTAAGGAAAGAGAGATCTTGTTTAAATTCCATTTGAGCCATCATGAGCGAACGGTCGTACTCTTTGTACCCTTTAACCATATCTGCATAGGGATTTAAGAACGCTCTGTCTTTTAACCCCCCGAACATAATATGTTGTACGTACTTGTGTTCTTCATCAATCGGATAATATGGAAGAAAATCTACCGGACTGGTACGAACCACTTTGTAATATACTGCATTTCCCCCATCAATTGGACCTTTGTAATTATCAAAATTACCATTTAGTCGGACGATTAATTCGGACGTCTTTGTAAGAAAAATATTTACATTTGCTCTTAATGTATATGATTTTAAATCAATATTGTTGTTGAAATTGTTTTTTTTATCGACCTTTAAAATGCCATTATCTTGAGAGAATGATCCGGAAACATAGTATCTCGAAATTTTACCACCCCCACTGACGCTCAGGTCATACCTTTGATTGAGCGCATTATTTTTAAAAAGACTTTTTCTCCAATCAACAGCCGGATAAATAATGGGAAAATTACCGAATGCTGTTTCGTCTATTTTCTCTCTGCTATATATTGGCGGAGCAAAGGGATCGCGTGAATACAAAGCGTCGTTATATAACTTCATATATGATACCGGATCGGTAAATTCGATATCTTTTGTAGGCATGGAAAGGGATGATTCAGCCCGTAATGCAATTCTGGGAGGACCTTCTGCTCCCTGTTTTGTTGTAACATAAATAACGCCATTGGCTCCTCTCGCACCATATAAAGCCGTTGAAGTGGCATCTTTAAAAATAGAAAAACTTTCGATGTCGTCAGGCCGTAATCTCGCAAGTTCTGTCACTCCGAGTTCAATCCCGTCAATGAGAATGAGCGGGTCTTTTTTCCCTACACCAAAAGAAGTAACCCCCCGAATGAAAAAATTGGCATTGTCTTCTCCCGGTTCCCCGGTACGTTGATAAGAAATAACTCCTGCAGCTTGTCCTGCCAATACGGATGTTAAATTACTTGATGGAACCCTTAGATCAGATGGCCTTAAAGTTGTAACTGATCCAATCACATCCTTTTTTTTCTGAGTCCCAAAAGCTACCGCAACTACCTCATCAAGTTCTGTTATGGATTCTTTCATGGTTACATCTATCACGCTTAGATTACCCACTTTTATCTCGTAATCTTTATAACCGATAAAAGAAAATTTCAAAGATGAGTTATGAGATTTAACTGTAATATGGTAGTTCCCGTTTGTATCGGTAACAACCCCATTTATCGGTTGTGAATCTGTTTCCGTAACAGTTACGCCTACCATCAGTTCTCCTCGCTCATCTACCACCCGTCCAGTAATTCTTCTTCCCTCATTTTGAGAATAGATATTTGTATGATACAACAAACAAATAATGAGAAGAAATAGAATATGAGAAAATTCCCCCTCTTTTCTGATTGGTTTAAAGTAAAAATTTAATACATTCATTTCGTCCAATTTTAATGATTAAAATTCATGTTAATTTATTGATTTTTTCCATTGTTTGCCACACTTGGTACAAACCTCTTGGAACATGGAAGCACCCTTTCCATTTTCCTCCTTTCAAATTGAGCAATACTTTGCCCTGTCGGTTGAGAAAGCCCCACCATTCAGGATATTCCGGGTCTTTAAAATGCGACCAAGTATAATCGTGTACTTTATCAAACCACTCCAAGCATTTCTGTGAACCGGTAAGCTGATATCCTTTGATGAGCGAAATCAATGCCTCAATGTGTACTCACCGCAGTTTCTGATCCCATTCCAACTGCTGGGGCGGGCATCCTTTGCGATCCATAAAATAGAAGATACCCCCATATTGTTTGTCCCATCCGAACTCGAGCAGTTGTAAGGTGGTCTCAATCGCTTTGCGGATTAACTCGGGACGGTGGAGCCGTATACCCAAATCCATGATAAACCACATCGCCTCTATTCCATGACCGGGCGTAACCTGTCTTCTTTCGAAAGTGTCAGAGAGGGATCCGTCTGCATTTACATTTTCTACGATGATGTTCCCCAGTTCGGGACGTAGGAACACCTCCATCACTTAATGGATATACTCCTCCATGGTTCGTTCCAAAAACGATTTGTCAATCAAATGTTCAATTTCGAGGGAGAGGTTGCAGAGGATCATCGGGAGGGAAAACGATTTCAGGTTTCGTGTCCCCGGATGTGCTTTACACCATTTCCCTTTGGGGTTCTCGCGTTTGGAGAGTACGATATCGAACGTCTTTTTGGCAATTTCGGCATATTCACTGTTTCCGGTAGCTTTGCTGAGTTGCCCGAACCCCATTGCTGCAAAGGTATAGGAAAAGATGTTGTATGGGTCAATGATCGGTTTTCCTTCCCGTGTCAACGAGAAGTACCAGTTCAGATTGCCGTCGTGACCGTACTTCCTTAAGAATTCAGCCCCTTGAATGGCACAATCCAACCACTCCTGACGATGTTCTACATTGTTGTATAACATTGAAAAAAGCCAGACCTCTCTCCCTTGTAGCCAGATAAATTTATCGGTGTCAAAGACATTACCTTTACGGTCAAGACAGGTAAAATAGCCGCCAAAATCTTTATCTTGTGATTTTTCGAGCCAAAACGGAAGAACATTTCCCATCAACTCCTCTCTGTATTGCAGTGCTAATATATTAAAACTATTCATTATATTATGGAATTATATGTTTATATTTTTCAATAATAAACTTATAAAAGAATATGGATGTTATTTTACGAATGTGAAATAATTATTCAAAAAAATATTGGAATTATTATTAAAATTATCTATCCCATTTGGTTTCAATGCCCTGGCGGTGTAGCATTTGCTGAAAGTCGGACAGCAGTTCGGGACGCTCTCTGACTGCCCGAAAAGGTACGTTGGCTTTTTGGGCGAAAGCGATCAGTTGTCCCACCGCCTCACCAATGCTCCATTCCACCGGGTGTAATCGGTAACAGCCGTTGGTGATATGGGTGGTGCCGATGTTTTTGTTGGCCGGGAGCAGGTTGTTCATACGTATGGGTAGCAGTGCTCCAAGTGGTATTTGGAAAGGAAGCGACGGAATGTTGATATAATTGATACCGCCAGTGGATGGATGCAGGTCGATGGCGTAAAAACCGATTCCGATGCTGTCGTAAAAATCTGCTGCCTGTTTCCCTTTCTCTTCTCCGGCAACCAATATTCTGTTTTCGGTACCCACGTGTTCCTCGAGAACGGTGAATTTGGCACGGATGCGTCTCGATTCTCGGATGTAGGGATATTTCGCCATTCCGTCATGGGTGCCCATGATATCACCGCGCAGCCTTAGGCCACGCCATCCGGCGCCGCCATCGAGACGGGGTGCTTCGGTCTGCAGCCAATAAAAGAGGGCATGGCTCAATTGTTTTGCCTTTTCAATATTTTCATCGAATACCTTTTTCGGTACATCAATTAGGTTGCCAAGAAGAAAATCGTTCTGAGGCCAGTTGACAATGGTGATATCACCAACATAATTGCCCTCGACAAAGTTTTTGCGATGGATGATGCGTCGGTAGTTCCAAAGGTTGAAGAGCCCTTCCAAGTTTTTTCCAGAGGGGTCAAATTCTACTTTCCGGGGTTGCAGCGTAGAGTAGGATAAATCCAACAGTCGTCCTGGCCATGCCGGGGTGAGTGTCGGGACATATTTTTTCCAGAAGTTATATCCTTTGGGCGGATCCCTTACATGGTCTTTCTCCGGTTGGTAGTCCATGGCAAAACATACGGTAAATGCTTGGAGGTTCTTCGGATCCGCTTTTTCGGGGGCATGCAACTCTCCTGTGTCGTTTTTCGATTCCGTACCGGTAACATATTCCGTGCCGGTTAATGGGAGTAGGTCTCCACACTCCGTCGCATCTACAAAAGTGTTACCAATAAGCACGATGGGGTCTCCGGTGTGGATGTTTCGTACTTGTACACTGCACACCCGATCGCCATTTACCTCGGCATTCTCTATACGGTAATCTGTTAAGATGAGCAATGCACCGCTACTAACATAGGGGGCCAGCATTTCGGTCAATACCGATACGGCAACTCTTGGTTCATGACAAATTCTTGATACGGATCCGTCGCCCGGATTGAGGTTCTGACGGGTTCGTGCATCATTGGTCATCGGGTAGTTGCGTCGGTAGTAATCGCGCACCCTGTTGCGGAAGTCGCGGTATGATTGTGGAGCCCCGTGGGTCTCGATCCACTGATGTTCATCGGGAGGAACCCCTTGTTGAGAGACCTGACCGCCAATCCAATCGGTCTCTTCGGTCATGATTACACGCATGCCGTTGCGACAACAGGCGAGTGCGGCTGCACAGCCGCCCAGACCTCCTCCAATAATGACAACCTCCGTTTGTAGTTCGCGCGACGGTGTCTGTTTTTTTCTTTCAGGGCGTTTGTTTGTCGGTTGTAATGATGAGCAGTCACTTGCAACGGCACTGCCGCCCAATAGGGCTGCACAAGTCAAAAAGTTTCTTCGGTTCATAAGGTAGTGTCATAATATTTCTTGGGCGACCTCATTAAAATAATCAATAGACTGTCTGATTTCCGGCAGGTTATTCTCCCAATTGGCTTCGTATTCAATGGTGAAATAACCGCTGAACTCCTGACGTTTCAACTCTTCTAACATTCCTTTCACGTTCAATACGCCGTTTCCCCAGACCACATCTTCCAAAACTTCTTCCGGCTCTTTGGGGGCGATATCTTTGAAGTGCATCGCTATGAGCCTTCCTTCCAATTGTCTCAATGCCGGTATGGGATCGATGCCCATTCTCTTGAAATGACCGACATCGGCGCATGACCCCAGCAACGCGTCCAGATTACCGATGTGTTCGAGCAAAATTTCAGGTTTCCAATAGGAATTTTCATTCGGATGGTTGTGCGTGGCAACTTTTATCCCATATTGTTTGGCAAGCGCCTCTATCGTACTCCAATCTTCACGGGCGGGCTCTGCACTGATAAATTCCATTCCCATGTTTTTGGCAAACGAGAAAACCTTTTCCCATTCATCGCGCGAAGAGGTCCAAACGCCGGAAGATACGATTTTTACATCCTTTGATGCGGCCAGCTCCTTCAACTGTTCTTGTTGTTCCGCCGTCAGGGCATAACCGAAAACAGCATCGTCAAATCCTTCTCCCATCTTTTGCCCGGGATAGATCTCGATGTAGTGTAATCCGAGTTCGCAGGTCTTTTCCAATGATTCCACTACGGAAAAGAGGTGAAAGGTGTAGGATTGCATGGAGAGTTTCCAGCCTTGCTTCTCCGCTTTTGTTTCCGTCTTGGATGAAGCAACACAAGCCGACAGAGAGCCGGCTAAAAGAATACATAGCAGATTGTTGATTTTCATACGGTTTGTTTTATAACGATAGCACATCCAAAATTTTGGATGTACCATCCATCGTCTTGTTTTGTTTATTTATTTTCAAATATTTGGCATCTCGGGAAGGGAGAACCCATTGAGATAGGTATGCTTGATCCACTCCTTGGCCATATCGAGAGCGTTGAATTCGGCAAAACGACGGTCAAATTTCGGATCGCCATCGATGACCGCATATTCGTCAACGGTAACAATCTTTATTTTGTCTTTCGGTGAGATATTGGTAAATTCCATTTTTTCACCGTCCCACTGCAACTCGCGGTGGAGTCCTTGGAAACCGGAAAGTCGCGTTGCCAGCACTCCCATCACAACCATCTCATTGAAAGGACCGGAGAACCCGAAATGGGAGGAAGATTCCACCCTGTTCTCGGGAGACTCTTTACAGGCTCTGATCCAATCCTGTTCATGGGCATTGGTACTCCAAATATTTCCGTTTCCGCCCTTGATGCGTGGAATCCATGGTTCGGGTTCTTTGAAGTAGGCCATCTGAGAGGTGGGCAGCAGTGTCGGGTTCATCCCATAGCAACCGGTCATGATCTTTCCTTTTGTCCCGATAAAGATAATGCCCCCGTTGGAATCTCCCATGATTTCGCCACCCTTCAATTCTTCCGGGCGGTCGGGTAACAGTCCGCCATCGTACCAGTACACCGCCACTTGTGGCATATGAATATGTTCTTTTTTAGGTCTTTCCGGGAAAATGGAT
>JAQWBH010000586.1 GCA_028707405.1 Parabacteroides sp.
TCTCAGAGCCAGCCTACCGTCGCGACTTATAGAAGACCTGATGGCATTCTCCGACGTGGTGAAAAGTCCGATTGCCGTGCGATCGTCGAGTCTGCTGGAGGATTCGCATTATCAACCTTTTGCAGGGATTTATTCAACATATATGGTACCGAAGCTCGACGACAAATATGATATGCTCCGAACCATTAGTGACGCAATAAAAGCCGTTTATGCGTCAGTATTCTATCACGACAGCAAAGCGTATATGACAGCTACATCGAATATTATAGATCAAGAAAAGATGGCTATTGTACTGCAGGAAGTTGTCGGCAACAAATACAATGACCACTTTTATCCTACCATCTCCGGTGTGGCTCGTTCACTCAACTTCTATCCTATTGGCAATGAAACAGCTGAAGACGGAATAGCTGACATCGCATTAGGGCTTGGAAAATATATTGTTGACGGTGGACAAACATTACGTTTTTCACCGCGATATCCGCATAATATACTTCAGATGAGCACGATGGATTTTGCTCTGCGTGAAACGCAAACGCGTTTCTATGCCCTTGACCTAAAGAATCTGGCAGAACAGTTCTCGGTAGACGATTCCTTCAATTTATTGCGCCTCAGCATTAAAGATGCTGAGACCGATAAATCTCTAAAATATATTGTTTCAACTTATGATCCGTATGATCAGATCATCCGCGACGGCTACTATCCGGGCGGTAGAAAAATTATATCCTTCGTTAATATTCTCCAGCACGACGTATTTCCGTTGGCGGATACGCTTGATAAAATTCTTCATGCCGGACAAGAAGAAATGGGACGACCCATAGAGATTGAATTCGCTGTAAATATAGATCCGGAAGATACAAGCAAGGCTACATTCTATCTGCTTCAGATTCGCCCAATAGTAGACAGCAAAAGAGAAATGGAAGAAGACCTGACAAAAGTTCAGAAAGAGGATACGCTTCTACAGTCAACCAGTGTACTTGGTCATGGCATCGTATCGGACGTCAGCGATATCATCTATGTGAAAACAAAAGAATTCAATTCGTCAAATACCCAGGAAATTGCTTACGAGATTGAGAAAATAAATCGTAGCTTTACCTCTCAAGAAAAGGGCTATGTGCTGGTAGGCCCTGGACGTTGGGGAAGTAGCGATCCATGGCTGGGGATCCCGGTTAAATGGCCGCACATAAGCAACGCACGCGTCATTGTTGAGTGTGGCCTGGAAAACTATCGTGTCGATCCGAGTCAAGGCACACATTTCTTCCAGAACCTGACATCGTTTGGTGTAGGTTATTTCACAATCAACCCATTCAAAAATGACGGATGGTTTGATGAAACATACCTGAACAATATGACTGCAATGGAAGAGACTAAATTTCTCCGGCATATCCATTTTGACAAACCGATAATAATCAAAATGGATGGCAAAAAGAGTATGGGAGTGATACTGAAACCAACTCAAGAAAAATAAAAATGTTCTGTTTACAAAATGTATATCTGGCAAAGACGGTGCCTTTTCTCTTCGGATGGTTAGGCGACCGGCTATTAGGCGATCCTGCAGGATGGCCACATCCGGTCATTGCTTTCGGAAAAGTAATTGCTTATGGCGAGAAACGACTCAATAAAGGACGCAATCGTGCGCTCAAAGGAGGACTGATGGCTGTAGTTCTAATTGTCGCTGTATATTTTGCCTGCCGGGTCCTTTTAAATTGGGCTTCTGATATTAGCGAATATCTTTATACTATATTTACGGCTATCGGCGTATTCTACTGTCTCGCAGGAAAAACACTAATAAGGGAAGTGAAAGCGGTATTTGATGCTGTAGAACGAAATACTGAAGAGGGAAGGCGTCAAGTGAGCCGTATTGTAGGACGGGATACGTCTGATCTCTCAGCACAGGAAATACGCGCTGCTGCACTTGAAACTCTAGCAGAAAATCTGAGCGATGGCGTAGTAGCACCGATGTTCTGGTTCATACTGCTTGGACTCCCAGGAATGATGGCCTATAAAATGGTGAACACACTTGATTCGATGATCGGATATAAAACGGAGCGTTATATGGCTTTTGGAAAAACTGCCGCGAGGATCGATGATGTGGCAAACTATATCCCGGCAAGAATAACAGCAGTGTTGATGCTGCTCGTCAGCGGTAATTTGAAGAAGATACGTTTTGTTCAGCAGTTCGGATCTGCTCATTCCAGTCCCAACTCAGGTTACCCGGAATCAGCATTGGCTGCGATATTAAACTGCCGCTTCGGAGGAACACACAACTATTTTGGTGAGGCGGTTGTTAAACCATATATTGGGACCAACGAGCGCCCTTTTACAACAGGCGACATGACAATTGCTGCCAATGTCAACAACAACACAGAGCTGGCGTGGGGACTCATTGTGTGTATTTTATCAATGATAATTCATTAAAAACAACATTTATGGAAATTAGATTAAACAAAATGCTCAGTGATGCCGGACTATGCTCGCGCCGTGAAGCTGACGAATACATTAAAGAGGGCCGCGTACGGGTCAACGACGATCTTCCACGCGTAGGGCAGAAAGTGACCGAAAACGACAAGGTAACGTTTGATGATATTATTGTGAATATAAGTAAACAGTCTATCAGAAAAGCTAATTCCGAAGCTGCAACAAAGCCTAAGCTTTCGGATAATAAGAAAAAAGAAATTATTTCCAGTGAAATCAAAA
>JAQWBH010000135.1 GCA_028707405.1 Parabacteroides sp.
CAAGGCAAATCAATGATTTTTATAAGACAATTTGGGATGACAACTGCGTTGCAAACACGATTATCCGCTATCATGGGGTGCTGCGAAATGCGTTCCAACATGCATTCCGCACAGAAATGATAGAATCCAATCCATTCGATAAGATAGAACGGCCACGGAAGAACAAGTTCCGTGGCTCATTTTATAGTGAAGATGAATTGCAAACACTGCTGAAGCTAACAAAAGATGACCCGATGTATATCGTTATTCTGCTGTCGGCAATGTACGGACTGCGCCGAAGCGAAGCATTAGGTGTACGGTGGTCAAGAATTGATTTTGATAATAATCAAGTTTTAATAGACACTAAAATTATTGAAAAGCGGGAAAACAAAAAGCGTTTTGCTGTGCCGGTGGAAGAAATGAAAACAAAATCCTCACGGCGAACACTACCACTGATTCCGGTTATTGCTGAAGCACTCAAAGAACAAAAGGAAAAACAAGAGGCATGGAAGAAGCTATTTAAACGATCTTATAGTCGAGAGTTTACTGACTATGTCTGCACCAATCAGCTTGGCGAACTGTACCTACCGGACTATGTGACAAATCATTTTCAGGTGTTGCTCGAAAAATATGGACTGCGGAAAATCCGCTTCCACGACCTGCGACACACCTGTGCCAGCCTGCTGATTAAGGGTGGCATGCAGCTGATTAACGTCAAGGATTATCTTGGGCACTCGGAAATCGGTATCACAGCAAATATATATGCACACCTTGACGAATCGTCAAAGGCAGCCTCTGCGGATGTCATGCAGAGTATTTTTACAGGTAAAAAGTAAAACAGCGCCGGAAACGGCGCATACATAAGGAGTGAATCACATGAGCGAAGAATATATCAGTGCGGATAAGCTTTATAAAATCCTGCACTACTCTAAACGCAAAACCAAATATCTACTTGATAACGGCATCATACCGTGCGTGGATACCGGCAAGAAAACATGGCGGTATCAGGTGAAAATGAGCGATGTGGAGTATTATTTAAAGCATAAAAGGGCTTTTCTTCTGCCCGCGGGAATGTTTAACTCAAAAACTAATAAGATTGAAATACATTATGAGCCTGCAGATATAGAACGACTGCTTGAGGTGTTGTTCACACGGCTTGAAGATTACCCCGATGCGCTGACCGTAGCACAAGCAGCGGATGCATCATTTTTCTCTGAAAAGGCGATTTGTGATGCAATAACAAAGGGATTGCTTCACGCTGAAAATGTTCTGCGGATGCGGTATATACCAAAACACAAGCTGATGGTTTATACCAGAAATCGAATTAAGCACGGACGGTTACCGCTGTGCAAACCGCAAATGGAGCTGTTAAATAAAATAATGGGGGATCGAATAAATGCAGAAAACAACACGAAAAACGGCAGAAAAAATGACGACAAAATATCCGGACGTTCTGGATGTCGCCGCCGCCACAAAAATACTAAACCTATGCAAAACGAGAGTGAATGAGCTAATAGCAGATGGCTCAATCCCTGCAATCCGCATAGGTAGAAAGAATTTCATTGCGAAGGATAGCATAATTGATTATTGGTGTAGTGGCAATATGTAAGTAATCGTGTCGCAAAGATGCATCAGATACTAACGCGGCTTAAATATAGTTTGAAAGCTTTATGGTTTCATTTCATTTATGTATGGAGTTTTTCATTTTTTCGTGATATAATATTTTCAGTCTTTATTGGAGGTGTAACATGGCCGTTAGCTACAAAAAGCTTTTCCATCTAATGATTGAAAAAGATATGACAAATGCTCAGCTGCAGCAGCAAGCAGGGTTTAGTGCAAATATAATAACAAGGCTAAAAAGGGACGGCTATATTTCTCTTGAGAGTGTTGAGAGTATTTGCCGTGTTATGGGCTGCAAGGTAGATGATATTTTAGATTTTGTTCCAGGAAAAACACCGGAGGATTAAATATGCTGAATTATACAATAGATATTCTTGAGGAAGAGATTAAAGAATTCAGTCCACAAGTATTGGAGATCCTCCTTAAAGATAAAACCACGAAAAAGAACATTATATGGGCTACAAATAATTATTCTGTTCATGGTTATAAATTTGGTTTCGATGACCAAATCACAATTGATTCTGTAACCGGCTTTCATAGCAATGTAGTGAAACCGAGGACCGAAAAAACAAGAGAAAACCAAATAATTCGCATTCGTGAAAAAGCCGAAGTCTTTACACCATCGTGGGTATGTAACAAGCAGAATAATCTTGTGGATCATGCATGGTTTGGATATAATCATGTTTTTAATATCGAAAAAGAAAATATCTGGGATTCGATAAAAGAGCCTATCAAATTTCCAACCGAAAGCGGGAAGACATGGAAAGATTATGTATTGGAGCCGCGGCTTGAAATATCTTGTGGAGAGGCACCGTATTTGGTTAGTCGCTATGATACCGTAACCGGACAGTATATTGAAATTTCTGAGCGTATCGGTCTTCTTGATAGAAAACTCCGCGTGTTATCTGAAAATGTAGATGATAAGGAAGAGTGGTTAAATTGGGCATACAAGGCGTATAAAAGTATCTATGGATATGATTGGCAGGGAGATAATGTACTATTGGCAAGAGAAAACTTGTTGTGTACATTTATCGACTATTATGTATTTAAATTTTATAAAGAGCCAAGTGAAGAACTACTATTAAATATTGCCTTTATTCTTTCGTGGAATATATGGCAAATGGACGGATTGAAATTTGTGGTCCCAGATAGTTGTAAAGATAAAAGCAATAATTTTGTCCAATTGAGCCTTTTTGATGTACCAGTAGAGAACAAGCCTTGTGAAGGATGTGCAAAGAACGACCCTCTCTTTCATTCAGGCATTTATTGTAAAGTTATGGATTGGGGTGAAAGTAAAGAAATTAAGTTTGTTTCTTTACTGAATAAAAAATAATGGAGGTAGATCATGAGAAATTTAGAACTGCTCGACAATCTAATAGTTGGTCGTGTAGAGCCGCATATCTATGCGTTTACCACTAATACCGTGCCTAACTATCTTAAGGTGGGTGATACATACCGCCCTGTTTCTATACGTCTAAAAGAGTGGCAAACATATTATCCGGAACTGGAAAAGCAATTTGAAGATACAGCCAAAGTTGCAGAAAATGTATTTTTCCGTGATTATTCTGTTCATCATTTTTTAGAGTCAGATTTACATAAGGTGCGTTTAAGGCCAGAAAACCTTGACGGTCAAACATATTATTCTAATGAATTTTTCAATAATACTAACGCTGGTGAAGTCGCTAACGCCATTGCGGATATTGCAAGTGATTATGATAGTAAGGGCAACAAATATCAATTTTATAATTCACAGACAGCCTTGCCTACCACTGTTCGTTATGCATCTACAGGTTATTGGGAGCCCCGACCAAATCAGCAGGCAACAATAAATGCATTCAAAAGAGCCGTTGAAAATGGAAGAACGAATCTCTTGATGTATGCCGTCATGCGTTTCGGTAAATCATTTACTTCTATGTGTTGTGCGAAAGAAATGAATGATGGTAATGGAGCACGACTCGTTGTAGTGGTATCGGCAAAGGCTGATGTCAAGGAGGAATGGCGTAAAACGGTTGAATGTGCTGAGAACTTCAGAAATGATTATGAATTTCTAAGTTCAGTGGATCTGGGTAGAAACCACAAAATAGTAACTGATACGCTTGATAAGGACGAGGGTGCTAAAAATGTTGTACTTTTTTTAACCCTACAGGATTTACAGGGTGAAGTGATAAAAGATAAACATCAGCAGATTTTTGGAAGAACAGTTGACCTGCTCATCGTTGATGAGACACATTTCGGTGCGAGGGCTGAAAAGTATGGTCAAGTACTCAAAGATATTCAATTTAAAGGCGAAAAGGCACATAAAAAAGACGATGATGATTATGTTGAAATATCCGATGCTGAAGAGCAAATAAAAGCTTTTGATACAAAGGTAAAACTGCATCTGTCCGGTACACCGTATCGAATTCTCATGGGTAGCGAATTTCAAAAGGACGATATTATTGCGTTTTATCAGTTTTCTGACATCGTACAGGAACAAGAAGCTTGGGATAACGAAAATCTATTAATGGATAAAAATGAAGAGGGCAAATCTATAAACGAGTGGGATAATCCATATTATGGATTTCCTCAGATGATACGCTTTGCTTTCAATCCGAACGAATCATCCCGTAAAATGTTAGAAGAATTACGCAAAAGCGGAGTTATATATGCGTTTTCAGCATTGTTTAAACCAAAATCCATTAAAAAAACGGCTGACAATAAACACAAGCAGTTTGTCTATGAAAGCGAAATTCTTGATTTATTAGAAATCATAGACGGTAGCAAAGAAGATGAAAATCTTCTCGGTTTTCTGGATTATGAAAAAATTAAAACCGGTATGATGTGCAGGCACATTGTATGTGTTCTGCCATATTGTGCTTCCTGTGATGCATTGGAAACCGTTATAAAAAATAATGTAGACCGATTTAAAAATTTATGCCAATATGAGATTATCAATATTTCCGGTGTAGAAAGCCCAAGTGCTTATAGAACACCAAAAGTAATCAAAGACGCTATTAAAAAGTGTGAAGCCAAAGGCAAAAAGACCATCACTCTGACAGTTAATCGTATGCTCACTGGAAGTACTGTAGAGGAATGGGATACCATGCTTTATCTAAAGGATACTGCCTCTCCTCAGGAATATGATCAAGCCATTTTCCGCCTTCAGAATCAGTATGTAAAAACCTATGAAGACGAAAATGGTGATACAATCAAATATAACATGAAACCACAGACTCTGTTGGTAGATTTTGACCCTAATCGTATGTTTCAGATGCAGGAACAGAAGGCTCAGATTTATAATGTAAATGTCGATGATGCTGGTAACAGCAAACTATCTGAGCGCCTTTCAGAGGAATTGCGTATTTCTCCGATTATTGTTATGAATAAGGACAAAATCGAGCAAATTACAGCTACCGATATTCTAAAAGCTGTCAGCGAATATTCACGCAATCGAGGTGTAGCGGAGGAGACAAATGATATTCCTGTAGACTTGTCTTTAATGGATATTTCGGATATATGGAATGTCATCGGGCAAGAAAACGAGCTTGGCTCAAAAGCTGGGTTTGAAACAAAAGCTGTCGAAGGCGAAGGTAACGAGATCGATGTTCCAGATCCAGACGATATCACTGATGTTGATGATCGTGACAGGGACGCCACAGGTAACGATGAAACGGATGCTGGCACACAGGATAATAATGATACGCCGAAAAAAGACCCTGCAAAGCAATTCCGTATGTATTATGCTCGTATCCTTTACTTTGCGTTTTTAACTAAGGACACAGTTATCTCTCTTGATGGCATTATCAGCTGCCTTGATACTGAAGATAATGTACGAATATTTAAGAACCTTGGATTGAATAAGGCAGTATTAGAGGCTCTAAAGAACAACATGGATAAATTCATGTTGAGAAGTTTAGATTATAAAATTCAGAATTTAAACCAATTATCACATGATACAACTGTTGACCCATTAGAAAGAGCGGCTGTTGCAAATCAGAAGTTCGGCAAATTGGGTGAATCTCAAGTAGTTACACCTGCGAAAGTATGTGATGAAATGATTGCTCTTTTACCGGAAGAATTCCTTAGAGCATGTGTTACCAATAAAAAGATGATTTTAGACATCGCAGCAAAGGAAGCCGAATTTGCAATCGCTCTTTGTAAAAGATTTGAGAGCTTTAGTATTGAGCGAGCGGAAATTAAGAACATATTTTATTCCGTTCCTACATCGTCTATCACTTATGAATTTACCCGTAAAATTTATGAAGTGCTGGGATTAAATATTGCTAACATTGCAAGGAGATTTAATGCTTATGATTTGCTCAATATCAAGGAAGAAAACTCTAGCGAACTTGATTTTATAAAAATTAGAGGGATACTTAATCAAAGTAAGCCATTCGAAGAAATTACTATGGATGACGAAATCGCCATTGGGGGTGAAAAAGATATGCTTAAATTTGGTGCTGTAGTAGGAAACCCACCATATCAAGAAAAGACAGTTGGTGAATCCAACGGAGCACAGGCGAAACCTATCTATCAACAATATGTTCGACAGGCACTCAAGTTAACATCAAGATATGTATCAATGATTACTCCAGCACGTTGGTTTTCTGGCGGTTGGGGATTGGATAGTTTCCGAAACTATATGTTATCGTGCAACAATGTTAACACTTTGCATGATTATCCCATTTCTTTGGACTGCTTTGAGGGAGTTGAGATTAAAGGTGGGGTATGTCATTTTCTTATAGACCGAGAATATAATGGACCTTGTAACTTTACTCACCATGATGGAGGCAAACAGTTAACAACAGTTAGATACCTTAAAGAAGAAAACTGCGAAGTGCTTATAAGATTCGAAGAGCTTATTTCAATTCATAGAAAAGTACATGGTTTAGAAAAGACTTCATTTAGGGCTTTTAGTGAGATTGTGTCAGGGCGTAGCCCTTTTGGGCTTAATACAAACCATCATGGAAATAAAGATCATTTTGCTGATAGTGTTCCTTATCTTGAAAGTAAGGGATATACATATATAGCAAAAGATCGAATCACAAGAAATAGTGATGCTATTTCCAAGTACAAGGTCTATATCTCAAAAGCATACGGTGCTGGCGAAGGATGGCCACATCAAATAATTAATAAACCAATTTTCGGCGCACCGGGTACAAGTTGCAGCGGCACATATCTTTTAGTGGGGCCTTTCGAAACAGAAGATCACGCAAAAAATGTAATTTCTTATATGAATACAAAGCTCTTTAGAATGCTCGTTTCAATAAATAAGATTTCGCAAGATGCATACGCAAAAGTATATGAGGATGTTCCAGTACTGGATTTTTCAAAGTCGTGGACAGATGCAGAATTATATGAACGATATGGCTTGACAGAAGAAGAGATAACTTTTGTTGAAACTATGATTAAGCCAATGGATTAAAGCGCATACAAGAAAAGACCACCTCAAAGCTTTTACACACTTTGAAGTGGTCTTTTCTCTTTCCACGCTTGAAGAGAACCGGTCAATATTTGCTTTTTAAGCAAATACCTTTGATTAACTTCCTTATGGTATAGTTCTAGTTTGAAATATTGAAAAAACAGATGTACCAGCGTGTGGATTCTAACTCTCGTAATACGGATAATATATACATTAAACGAGGTTGCGTTGACTTCAAGACTTGGGAATTCGCGTAGAATTGAAGCCAATCATAAGTCCAATTTTATTTCCTTTTCCTTTACCTCATGGCTATCTACCGCCTCGATACGTTTACGGACGTAATTGGTTTGTTTCCTGTAAGAAAACAAAAGTAGCACAACAAGGAGTGCTACAGCACTCCATTCCCAATTTGAAGTAAACCACGCCCATTTCAAAGACAATACTTGTAGTATCCGCATAACTGGAAGAAGCAAGACACACGTTAGGAGCGAGCGAGTATAGTTGTTCATTTCTGACAATGTATCAATCTTTGAATCTAATTTCGCTGCTTTTGTAAAATCGGGATAGGGCGCATATGTAATGAAGCGAAGTTTCTTCAAAACAGGTTCCACAACTAAAGACCCTGTTCGATTGATAATAAGTCCCATAAAGTAATACGCTACTATATCTTCACCTATATTTTCGGTTGGAAGGGTTATCTCATAAAAGAACTTGAGAGTCAATCCGAAAAATGCCCCTGGCAACAGGTTAGTTAGTATTTGATATGAATCTAATTTTTCAAGAATACTGCTCATAGAAGCAACTCCTTAATCTTCTAATATGACGGGCGATACCCGTAGAAATGATTCATGTATTGCCTTCACAAGGCCCTTATTCCTGTTCTTAAACAGATTTCGTTCAGATAATGACGTTTGAAAACCAAACAGACCGATATTATTAAGCTCTGCTGTTTGCCGAAAGGTTTGACTACTATCTAAAAACAACTCTTGCTCAGCGAACCACAGCTCAACATCCTTGTTGACAAACCTCATATATTTGAGTATTTCTTTGTCGGCGCCCTTTTGCCAAATGCAGGTGTTTGCAACAACGAGTTTACTCGCGCAAATATCACGCAAGGAGCATAGCATACCAACATCGTTAATATGCGCTGTTATAAGTGTTCCGTTTACCTCATCATTTGAAACACAAAAATAAAAATCCTTCCCGTTAACCTGTATGCTTTTCCAAGTTGATACATCGGTATTCGTCACACGTTGAATATAATCTCTCCGCGCTTGTATTTGATTAACGTCAACCGCAATATCCTTACCAGCACTTAAAATCCATCTCACCGAGTCTTACTCCTTGTGGCTTACTGCTGGGTATGCTCCCAAATCCACTTTGTGGGAAACATACCACACCGTTCTTAGTGTTCATCGCAGGGCTATATAATTCATCTTTCATATATTGCACCAAATTATCGGAGCCTCCGCTCGTTGCGCCTGAACCTGTGTTGTCAGAGATTAAATAGGTGTTAGTGTATGATTCTTTCAGTTCTTCAAATATCGCCTGGGCATCATCTAACTGCCCGTGATGTGGCAGCTGAATGATCTTATAGTTGTTAAGGTTATGCAAATATGTAGGAGAGGCATCGCCGCACAGCAAAATGGACTCGGCATTATCAAGCTTACATTTTAGCTGAACGCTGGCCGCATTCATTACCGTTTCTTCAGCGTGTCCTTCTCCAATATTATTACTTTCACGACTGTCTACTGCCTTGGCTGCTACGTCAGTAAATTCATCTACTGTAGGTCCAACAATCGTGGCATTACCAACACTTGTCCCGCTTAACGCTTCCACCACAGGAAAGCTATATGCTTGAGCAGTCTCGATAATTATTTTAATGTTGTCAAATTCAGCCAGTAGTGACTTTTTTAAGCTTTCGCGCGTTCTTCGACCATCGTCAATCTTGTCAAGAATAGTATCAACGTGCTTAAGATACTGGTGTGAATAGACACTTACCTTATATTTGCTCTGATCATATAACCAATCAAGCAATTCGCATACTCCATCGGTATGGTCGCTATCATTGTGTGACACTACGATATGGACCCCTGAAATCGACAAATTAGATTGCAAAAACGCCTTAACTGTGTCCGCATGTTTCGTGTGTCCGCAGTCGTACACGATTAGAGATGCATTGTCATAAAGAAGTATGCAATCCCCATATCGCGTATCTTTATCTCCGTTGTAATAACTTAATGCCTGTAACTTCATATCCTATTCCTTTCTGCAAGCGCATTAAGGTAGCTTGCTTACCATTTGAATTTATGCGCCAGTCAACAGAATTGGCACATTTAATTTTCTTACTCTTTGACGAAGGTAGTGCCAATTCTACTTTACGTTAATCAAGTAGCCGGCATTAGCTTCTCATTTAATCCACTGCTTGGTTTTAGGGCCTTGAGTTTGGCGGCGTTTTTTTGATCACACCGACCTCTAACTATCGCCACTTGTAGGGTTAGTTGCTATAGCTGTCGCCTCCTCGCTTTCTCTTCCTTTTGGCTAATTATAACATATCGAAAGCGGTATGTCAATATATTGAGTAAATTAATTTACTATAAATATATTGAGTGAATGTATTGAACTTAGTTAACAGTTGTGCTATACTCTTATTATACAAAAGTTTAAGGAGGAAAATCTTAATGCCACGCGCAATAGTAACATCGGAGCTTGCAGATGTATTGCGAAGTATCCGAATTCAAAATAAAATTCAATCGAAAGCCCTTGCTTCACATATCGGCAAAAGCCCAGCATATATTTCCAAGCTTGAAAGTGGAAACATTCAAACTATTGATAATGGCGAGTTGTATTCAATATTGCAATTTATTTCCTGTAGCGAAAACAATCCGACCGAGTTAGCGGAACAAGTCTATGCATCACTTAAATTTAAATACTCAAAGAAAGAAATTGAAGAGCAATTGTGGTTCGCTAATTATGACACAGTTGATCGATACATTCCAATTCCAGAAAGTTTAATTGATGAAATTAAGCATCGCATAGAGGATTGTAGAATTACACATCAGCAGCTCCTTGATCGGATTAATGCCAATGAGGCATTATCGAAAGAAGAGATAAGTGATGACAGCATTATATATAATCAATGGTATCATCAAAGTCGGCTAGGTGGTAGTGCTCAAAGTATAAAAATAAAGATGACAGAGTCTCAGTTAGATTCTATTCTAAATAAAGATACTGATGTTTCACCCTATGTATTTGTTTTTTGCATATTGTTTTATGTTTTAAAAATAGGGAAATACAATGCGCAGATACAAATTTCTGATGATGAGAATAAAGAGTTGATGGCAAAAACGACATCTTTGCTAAATCAACATAAATTTTTCTCTATTATCGAAAAAGATGCACTAATGTCAGAAAAGCAATCAAAGAATGAAATCGTTGATTTATTAAGTACGTTTGATAAGGACAATATTGAAATAATTAATGATATTATCTCTGGTTTCCGATTTGCTTCTGAATATAATATCAAAACAACAAATGAACAGTTGAAAAAATTTAGTAAAAATATGCACTGGGATCTTGGGTTCATGTTAAAAATTATTAGCATGGATTTTAGGTCGCTTGAGAAAACAAGTGTAAGCAACAAAAGAAATCTTATAGCTGCAATACAACAGCTGCTTAACGAGTACGTTCTGCTTCCTGATGATCAAAACAAAATTGAAACATATTAAAAGATTTTAACCAGCGCCTACAATGGGTATTGGCTGAGATTTTTTGAATTACAGCGCTCTTTTGATATGCAAACTTTATGCTTTCCATTATTGCTATAATGCTCATAAATCTACCTGCAAAAAGGCTATCATTCTGCTCCATACTATCTGAGTCAACCAAAAGCGAAAACAAAAGAAATAATAACATCAGATTTTTTATTTTACCATTAAAGAAAAAGAAGAAGTCGACTCTTTTGCGAGAATCGACTTCTTAATTTTGTAAGGGTACTACAAAAAAGATACAGTTACGCATTTTCTTATTATGCTCATTATGAATAGCAAATTATCCGAGTTTGCGCCGAAAAAAAGCCCTCAAATTTTCGCAAACTTGAGGGCGCAAGGTTGGATAATTTCATAGCACGAAACTGCGGACGGTTAGCACTCATATGGGTAA
>JAQWBH010000587.1 GCA_028707405.1 Parabacteroides sp.
ATTTTCCTTCAGGTTCTTTAGCCTGGCGCGCTTCAGAAGAATCATTTATAAATGATCTGGATATCTTTTCTAACTTGAAATTTAGGGCAAGTTATGGTAAAACCGGTAATCAGGGAGTAAATTCTTATTCAACCATTGCATCGCTGGCTAAATATGATCCTAAAATATATGGGATGAATGATCGAACTGTAGGTTATAGTGCCAAGGCGGTAAATACGGGTTTGAAATGGGAGCAGACAGCTCAAACAGATTTTGGTATAGATATGGGCTTTTTCAAAAATCGTTTGAATGTGACTTTGGATTATTATCAGAAAAATACTTCAGATTTGTTGCTAACTATTTCCACCCCTTATTATTTGGGTAGCGACCAGATTTATCGTAATATAGGTAAAGTAAGGAACAGAGGTCTCGAAGCAAGTATCAATGTAGTTCCAATTCAGACAAAGGATATATATTGGGAGATTCAAGCAAATATATCCAGAAATAAGAATAGAATTATGAATTTGGGTGGTCAGGTAATTTATGGTTTGAGTTCGTCAGGCAATAATGACTCTATTCTTTCTGATGAGACTTATATTGTTAAAGAAGGTCTTCCTCTTGGTGAATTGTATGGATATAAATGTTTGGGGATCTGGCAGACAAATGAAGCTACCGAAGCTGCTAAATATGGTAATAAGCCGGGCGACTACAAATATGAAGATCTTGATGGAAATGGAAAGATCGATGCAAACGATCGTACGAGTATCGGTAATGGAACTCCCGATTACTTCTGGGGACTCAACTCCACATTCCGTTACAAACACTGGGATTTGAATGTTCTTTTGCAAGGCGTTCAAGGAGCCGACAAATTGAATGTAATATATGCCATGGCCTCTTCTTTTTATGCAAAATCACGTACAATCACGTTAGCTGATCCATGGTATAATCGCTGGACAGAATCTAATCCTTCAAATAAATGGCCAAAGGCAGAAAGTACTACTTCTACGAATTATATTAATTCAACACAATGGATACAGGATGCAAGTTTCATTCGTTTGAAGAACCTCAGCTTAGGCTATACTTTCGACAAAAGTCTGACAAAGATTGGAGATTTTCGGCTATATGTAAGTTCTCAGAATTTATTTACAATAACCAAATATAAAGGTTACGATCCGGAATCAAGTTCAACACTTACAAGTGATGTTGCAACAGGTATCGATTCCGGTATAACTCCATCTGCCTTTACTGTTACTTTTGGTGCTCAATTAACATTCTAATTTGTAATCTAAATTTTAAAAGAAATGAAAAAGTTATCATATTCATTTTTATTATTGATAGTATGTGTCACTTTTTTTTCGTGCTCTGATTATTTAAATGAGCATTCGAAAGATTCGATGAATGCATCTACATATCCGAAGACGGCTGATGATATGGTTACAGCGATGTCTCCAATGTGGTGGGTTACTATGAACTTTACTGGTAGTGATGATCCGACATTCTTTTTTTTGGCAGCGGATGATGTTACTTCAAATGTTCCGGCAAATACTTATTTTCGTGATGGTGATATATTTAATGTTTCTGATGGGTTGACTCAATTGTATCAGGATTGGCAAATCCCTTACAAAGGAATCCAGATTTCAAACTTCATCATTTCTCATTATGCTGATTGTACAGGCGATAAAGCTTTAATTAATAACTGTGCCGGGCAAGCCTATTTTATGAGAGCCTGGTGGTATTTCTGGTTAATTAAATACTATGGACCGTGTCCGATGCCTTTAAAAGACGGCGAAACAGATGATCAGATGCCGCAATCGAGTGTAGCAGATGTTTATGCACAAATCGTCTCTGATTTACAAAAGGCGGAAGAATTGATGCCCGCGAAACAGACTCGTTCAGCGTGGGTGTACAACGGCATGAGTCTGGTTCCAACGCAAGGATCTGCAAAAAGCCTTTTGGCTTCTGTCTATTTACAGATGGCAGGATGGCCTTTGAAAGATGTTTCCAAATATGCATTGGCAGCAGCTAAAGCTAAGGAAGTTATTGATAATGAATCAACTTACGGATATGGATTGGTCGATATTAATAAGTTGTGGGATGGCATTGATATGTGGGATAAAGAAACAGTATTCGGTCATGCTTATAACTGGAAGAACGGCGATTATACGATGCGTACGCCTAAAGCTGGGGCTCCTATAGAAGAAGGTGGTTGGGCCTGTTATATGGCTGAAATCAATTTCTTTAAAAATTTTCCTGAAGGGCCTCGCAAGAAAGTTACTTTCCAGACAGATATATGGGTTCCGGTATCAGAAGGAACACCGGGTGCATTTTATAATGCGAGAGGAAACGGTTGGTTTATTGACGTGCCTTGGGATGACACTCGTACGGATAAGCAGCATCCTTATTATTGTAAACAGCGTTTTGGCTCAGAAACGCGCGGGGGTAGTTTGAGCTGGGATGATAGATATCTTGATGGCAGCATGTGGCGTTCAGGCCGTTCACAAAGGTTTATTCGTTATGCCGAAGTATTGTTAGTATATGCTGAGGCTGAATGCATGGCAAAAGGTGGGCCTGATGCATCTGCTTATGCGACAATTAATCGCGTTCGCGAACGTGCAGGGTTGGAAGATTTGGCAACAGGCATGTCGGCTGCTCAATTTCAAAAGGCTTGCTTTGACGAACGTGGTTGGGAATTTGCAGGGAATGAATATTGCTG
>JAQWBH010000588.1 GCA_028707405.1 Parabacteroides sp.
TACACGACGCTCTTCCGATCTAAAACTTCAGTGCCTTACCTATCTGATTTTCGACAGTTTTAACCGAAATATTCAGCTGGTCGGCAAACTCCTGATACTTTAATCCGTCACATTTAGAAAGCAGAAACACTTTTTTGCGTTCAGGAGGTAAAGCATCAATAGCGTTCCAAAGGCGTGCATCCCGTTCAGATTGATAAATCCGCTCTTCTTCAGTACTGTCTTCCAGATCGGCCGGGAGTTCATACAGCTGTCCGATAGTCGAAACCTGAGCAGCCGACGAGATTGAACGGTTGTGCACAGCCCGAAACATATATGCTTTCACATCAGTTATCGTCTCCTTGTGAATATTCTTCTCCCACACATCAGCAAAAGCCTGTTGAACAATATCTTCGGCATCATCCGTTGAACTGACGAATCGAAGTGCATACAAACACAGGGGTCTATACAGATCCTTAAATATACGTTCGAATTCTACAGCCGACAATACCATACTTACTTATTCAGGACGGAAACCGATGATTTGACGAACCTCTTTCAATGTTCTGGCAGCACTCTCATGTGCTTTTTCCGCACCGATACGAGCCACCTTTACCATATAATCCTCATTAGATTGAATATCCAAAATACGTTCACGGATAGGAGCACAAAACTTACCTATATCCTCAGCCAATTGTTTCTTCATATCTCCATAACGGATTTCGCAATTATTATATTTTTCATCAAAAAAATTATAAGCTTCTTTAGAAGAAACAATCTCCATCATTGTAAACAGATTGGCAATCACTTCCGGTTTCTTACTATTTGGTTCTTTGGGGCCGGCATCAGTAACGGCCTTCATTACCTTCTTATAAATTGTTTTCTCATCATCAACCAGATAGATTGCATTACCTTCGCTCTTGCCCATCTTCCCCGAACCATCAAGCCCCGGAACTTTCACGGCCTTATCCGACATATAGAATGAGGCGGGTTCAGGAAAGAACTCAACACCATAAGTTGTATTAAATCGACGCGCAAAGCGACGTGCCATTTCCATATTCTGCTCCTGATCCTTACCTACAGGCACCTTCACAGCCTTGTGAATAATAATATCAGCAGCCATCAGCGTAGGATATGTCAACAGGCCGGCACTCACACTGTGTTTATTATTCTCATTAAAAATTTCCTTTTCCACGCTTCCGTCAGATTCGGCGTCGGCAATATGCATCTGCTTACGAGCCTTATCCTTGAATGAAGCCGTACGCATCAGTTCGCCAATACCGGCATTCATATTCAGATAAAGATACAACTCTGCCGTTTCGCGTACATCGCTCTGCAGATACAGTGTTGCTTTATCGGGATCAATACCGCAAGCCAGATATTCGGCTAATATCGTACGGGCGCTACTGCGAATATTATCCGGGTGCGGATGTGTGGTCAGCGAGTGCCAGTCTGCAATAAAGAAAAAACAATTATATTCTTCCTGCAATTTGAGAAAACTCTTGATTGCACCGAAATAGTTCCCTAAATGCAAATTACCTGTTGGCCGGATTCCACTTACTACTGTTTCCATTTTTTATAAATTTATTTCAAAACATTGGCAAAGATAGTAATTTAGGATGAGTCTTACGAAATAATCTACAAAAAGCACTATGTTCAAAACAAGTTATATCGACGTTAATGAATTCAAAAGAAAATGAAACAATTTGTGTAGATAAATAATCGAGAAAAATATCTGCTTTTCAGAAAGGATATCCAATAGCCAGGTGAATGCCCATTCCATCACGGAAATTAGGTATATTGTAATAGCCCGACTTTCCTGTTTCGTAAGGAATATGCAGGCCAATTCCCCAGTCAACACGAACAACCAAAAAATCAAGATCATAACGCAGGCCTATACCGGTCCCCAAAGCTAAGTCCTTCAAGAAACGGCTAGCTTTCAGCTTTCCACCAGGACGACTCTCGTCATCACGTATAAGCCAGATATTTCCCGAATCAAGAAATGCGGCGCCATGCAGACTACCTAATATAGGAAAACGATATTCCAGATTCGCTTCAAACTTCACATCACCCGTTTGATCCAGATAGCCGTACTTAGTGTCGGCAGGACGATAGCGTCCGGGGCCAACGGAACGAATAGTGAACGCACGGATACTATTAGCTCCTCCAATATAAAACTGTTCACTATATGGTGTGATGTTTGAGTTTCCATAACTGTAAGCCACACCAGCCGACACCCGTCCAACCATATGCTGATTCGAACCCATATCGTAGTCATAGCGTACTTCACTGCTCAACTTCATGAACTGGGCAAATTTGTTGCCAAAAAGTTTTTTATCTCTTTCATTAAAGCTCTTGCCCGAAACAGAGTATATCGTATTCAATATATTTCCGGATTCAGTAATGGATGTCTGCCACCAAAGATGATGCTTACGAGTTGTCAATGGCGATTCATCATAGGTATAGGTATAACTCATTGCCGGAATGAATTGATTTTCGAGACTCCGTTTCAGTGCCTTATTTACATTTGTAATCGAATCAAACTCGACTGTAGTGCTCTGCAAAAGCGAATAAGTTAGTTTAAAAGGAGTGAAAGCGTGTTGACGAGTCAACATTGTCTGAAAATTATACGTAGCACTACCTCCAAAGGCTAACATCTTGAAAAACTTTGCCCTATTTAGTTGGTTGGCATAAAGAGTAA
>JAQWBH010000589.1 GCA_028707405.1 Parabacteroides sp.
ACATGTTCTCATAGAAATGGTAGGCTTCCTTAGGTCTCATTGATTCACCATTTTTAGCTCCTCAATATCCTTTTCGGCCATTTCGAACACGCTGTCCGTCTCAAAGTTTTTCCCGAAGTCGATGTATGCATCGGCTTCCCGTTCAATCGAATCCATGATATCCATCAGATCCTTCAAAGCTGAATAGTCGTCTTTGCCGACATAAATGCGCGATTCGAGCGTAGATACACCCTTACGGGCATAGTCGTCGCATCCTTCGCCAACGCGCGAAAAGATGGTCACCAGCTGGCTGTCGCCGCTGTTCACTTTGATATAACCCAGAACGTAAAGTTCCTGCATGATCGACAGGGCGGAGATATTGCGCACGTGAGGCGCCAGTTTCTGCATGGCATCAGCCAGATCCGGATGCACCGACAACGGATTTTCATACTTAATCATGCTTGCCGTATCAGCCTGTTCCGGCTTCTCGTAAACTGTTTTCAGATGACCGTTTTTGATGATGACACTCTTGTAATTTCGCTTTAAGTAATTCATAATATTACGTTAAATAATTAAATAATTAAAACTGATTAAATCACTTCGTATATGCCACCTCCCTATACCGGATATTCTGGCTGTTAATATATCGTCCGTTTTTAGCCTCTTTTGCAGCATAAGTGATCATTGTCGAGAGCGCGCGTTGAAGCTCTTCGTTCGAGAGCGACAGGCCGATCTGGTTCCACCAGTAGTTTATCATTTCAAGATAGCCCTCCTTGTGCAGCACCTCGGGCACCCGCTTCGTCGAGATCGACAATTTTTGCAGCATCAGCTGCTTGTTTATCATTTCGTCAGACAATTCCTTCATCGCCGCGTTTTTTTCCTCTTCGTTCATCTTTTTGCTTCTGAGGATGCTTTTCTTCACCTTCTCGCTGCGCTTCATCAATAACTGTTCCTGAGCTCTGATCATTTTCAGCAGATCCATTTCAAATCCTTCCTTGTATTGATTGATTATTGCCGCCGTCGAGCCGCTTGTAAGCGGGTTTATTTGGTTTTCGAGTGCAATGAAGTTGCTTTTTGCCCCGTCCAGCAGGCGGGTGTATTCCTTACGCCGGCAATTCATCGACTCACGCGTAAGCTTACATCTCTTGAGGTAATCCTTCGAACGCTGCCAGCTGGCCTCGTTCATTCCTTTGAGGGTGATTTCGCTTACCAGCTCATTCCCTTCGTTAACAAGTGTTTGACTTGATTTCTTGTTCAACACCAGCGCCTCCGAACAACGTTGCAGAGTGCTTCCTTTTTCTAAAAGCGCGATTTCTTCGATCGGTTCAATCGCAGACATTTTTGATTCTCCCATAGTAAATGGAAATTAGTAATGATTAATGATTTAATTTTGGAGCGTGAGTGTTAAGTTTCTTGGTTGTTTATTCAGTAGAGTTGACGAATCCGCTCCCGGATTTCACCCGCTCTACCTATGCCGGTTTGGGAACAATGACTGATACGATTAATTTTTTTTCCATAGTTTGAAACACATTAAATTTCTATCTTTCTTTGTTTAAGTACATCGCAAAGATACGCTAGTATCTTTGTAATTCCAAATATATTTGCATCTAAATATGTTAATATAATATAAATTAATTAGTAGAAATAATTATGTTAAATACAAATATATAAGTATGTTTAATAACATATTTTATATATGAAAATAATTATATATACGCGCATATAAAATATAATAATGTAAAATTACCATTCAATCATTACATAAAACTAATCTATCATATATACTCTCAATTCAAGTTTATATACCCATCCAATATTCACATTCTAAAGTGTTAAATAATTCATTCGAATGGACAAACACTTTCATTCGAATGAAAAGGTTGCTACATTCGAATGAAATAGATGTTTGTTCCGAATGTATTTGGAAACAGATTCGAATGAAATACGCCAAAAGCAGCATTCAAGATGACTTTCATATTGGACATTCTTAGGAACCTGTGATAGATTCATTTTTTGAAAGATGTGTCAGCCTTTATGATCTATTGTTTCAATAAAAAAAACTTTCAGGAAGTATCTGTCAATCAGAATATTTTAATAACTTTGCTTTTAGTAGAACATAGCGATAAGAGATTTGTCAATTTATATCTTGAAGCTGTAACTTTACTGTTTATATTGCTATCTATAATTAATCAATTACAATTCATCTAACTGACGTTCTTTGCGTATATTTTATGTAAAAATATCAGATTGCATTGAAATCAAGAAGTTAACCACAGCAAATAAATGAAGCCAGTTTACTTAAAAACACAGAAATCAGGTATAATGATAGGAAATAGTTACCCTATCATTATAAATTGCAATATTGGTATTAATTCTACAACAGATTATCTAAATGAAATAAAAAAGATAGATTTACTATTTAGAGATATATCTACTCGTCCACATACAATGATGGATTTGTCTATTTGTAAAAACTCTCCTTCTTTGGCAAAATACATCATTGATACATATGATATTCCTGTAGGCATAGTACCTTCTTATTTAAGTTTTATTCCTAATAAAGGTATAGAGAAATCAGTCCTGATAAACCATATTATAAAAAATGCAGAAGATGGAGTTGCTTTTATGACTATGCATTTTACATCTGATTGGGATATCTATCAAGAAGCAAAAAGAGATAGGAAAATACCTGTTA
>JAQWBH010000590.1 GCA_028707405.1 Parabacteroides sp.
TAGTAATTGCGAAGTTGCACTGTTTGCCACTCTTCAATTGTCAAGGAACACGCCTCTTATAAGGCAACACCATCATATCACATAAGGGGTAGCATATCCAGCGCTACCACCCGAATACAGCGCAATTTCGCAGAAAACTTTAGCTATGAAAATATCCCGATCTGAAGGGATTCACACGTCGCAGATTGTATAAAATGAAACAATTTTATGAACTGTATCGGGACGAAGAGAAAGTGGCAACACTGTTGACAAAATTGAGGGATTAACCCACCCACCTGAAAATTAAGTGCCTTCCAATAGCTCTATTTCAATACCCCGCACATTTTCTTGGTTGTCTTTAAAACATCACTCCATGAAATTTCGGCGGCATAATCAAATTTGTGCTGATAGTTTTCCCATAGCCTCTGCATATCCGAGCTGGTCTCCAGCTCATCTAAAACTAAATCCATATCTCCGATTACCGCAGAAGTTCCTCGCTTTTCACTGGTATTGAAAAATGCCTCTCTAAACACATCCCTGTCAATATTCGCCGACTGCGTATTTTCAAGGGCGTAAATATCATAAAAATCCCGCATACGGGTATTTGCTGTTCCACGGGAAAGAAGCGTTTCAATTTTCTCTGCCAATACCGTTTCAAGATTATACGCCAGAATGGAAATCGTACGATCTTCAAATAACAGCTTAAAGGAATATAATATTGCTCGAGGCGTTATGACATCTCCGGTGGAAAAATCAATTTTTAACGGTATACGCATCATTTCCAATGTTGAATCTAGCATAACCCGAACACCGGGATACTCAGCTTCATCCATGATGGCGGTAACGCTCTTCACCTCAAAGGACATACCATCCTCTATCTGTATAGATGTAACCTCCTCCACCACTTTACGAGCGGAATTTTCCGTTAGAGGAATATTTTTAACTGTCGCATCCACATCCATTGTCGAACGATTATCAAGGCCAACCATGGCAGCGACCAAGGTACCACCCTTTAATATCATATTGTACCTATACGGTGAAAGTGATAGACGTTCAAGAAACCGTTCCATAACATAACTGCGGATAATGATTTGTGCTTTAGCACTGTCGCCCTTGGACAAATTACGTACCAGCGCTTTCAACTGTCGTGATGAATGAATCATTACAGAAGCACCTCCAAATATTGCCGGACCGTTTTTTCTACCGAAAAAGCTTTTGCATATCGCATAAGCAGGGGAATATTTTTTTCTTTCGATCGCAGGTATTCTTTGATTGCCGTCTGCAAATCCTGAATTTCAATATTCCGACGGCTGCGAAACAAATCGCAAAGCGTCCGTTCGGGGTTATACACTCGCAGAAGGTGTCCCGCAGGAGAATCCATCTGCAAAATGCCTTCCTGAAACAACGGCTCTCTGATCTTGTACACTTTGACATTTTGCTTTGTCAGACCTGCCGTGTTTGAACCGGACTTTAACGTCACAGAATATCGGAGCGGCTCCCTGTCTGCTAGATTCAAAAGATACATCGCCGTTTCGTGAGAAAAAACAGCTTCCGGATAACGTACCTGAATAACATACATCCCGTCTTCCCACGCATCCGGAGACATATACAAACCGTGAGCAACCCGCTCCAAACCACGTGTTCTGACATACTCGCCAAAGTACGCCCTTGAGATTCCCGCTTGAACAGCGTCTGATGTTTTCAAAAAACCTTGATTTTCTTTAAGCAACGTATCAAGAATTACAAATTTACTCATAACATCACCTTACTTTCACTCTCTCATTATATTCAAAAGGAGCGTGATTGTAAATAGATTTTTTGCAAATTATTAATTTAATATCCTGCTCTTTTTCTCCAGTTTCAGAATTACTATACTTACCTTGTACTTACCTCATTTAAATACGCTTTATAACCTTATGCGGAGGATTATAGTGTAATTTCGCAAGATTATACCTGATCTTTATAGTCTATTGAGCAGTAATTCTCAATTTATAACTGCTTACCAGCATGCGCAGTACATTGTTCTGAATTTCGCTTTTCGGCTTTTCCGCAAATTTTAATGTGACATTAAGATTGTTTATCAAGATTTTTATTTCGGATGTTTCCGGCGGCTTCAATTTCAAATCGCCCATACCATGTAACGGGTGTGCTACGGATTCTAAGCCCGAGCAATTAAACTCATCTTGTTTCACCGCGTTCATAGACTAAAACCTCCATAATCATATCCACCAGTAAACTGGTGGTATGCACAAGCCCTAGAAGGGCATAATGCAGGCTCAGCCCCTTAAGGGGCATCGAATAATTTGACACCGCATTACTTTTTCAAGCCGCCGCTAAAGCGGCCTGTTTTTATGCCTTCCTATTCTTGCTACCCGTAAACGGGTCAGTGTCCTCTTTGATGGTCATCTGATCCATCATCAAATTCTCTTCCATTTGGTTCTTTATGTACTCCTGTATTGCGTTTTTATTACGTCCTACAGTATCTACATAATAACCACGACACCAAAAGTGTCGACTTCCATATTTGTATTTCAGATTTGCATGACGGTCAAAAATCATTAACGTGCTTTTTCCCTTGAGAAAGCCCATGAACTGTGCTACACTTAGGTGCGGGGGAATACACACGAGCAGGTGTATGTGGTCTGTACACGCATTTGCTTCCACAATCTCCACTTTCTTTTCTTCACACAGCTTT
>JAQWBH010000136.1 GCA_028707405.1 Parabacteroides sp.
AATTTATATGCATGTTTATAATATGCGAGCCATAAACAATAATGCAAAAGCCACCATTCCGAATCAATGTCCATTTATTCTGTCACCATTCACAGCTCTATTTTCGGAAATTGGCACGTAATTTTTCGTATGCTTTTCCATATCTTTCCTCGTTCAGTCCCTTTAAAGGATAATCTTTAGCAGGCAGAATCGGAATCACTTTAGCCGGGTAATGGTTGGCATCGTATATATTTCCACAAATACTTGCAAAGGATTTCCCCTCAACCGGTTGATAATAGGGCTGAATGCACTCTATTCCTACGCGACGTGGCTGAGCTCCATGCAGGAATGCCTCATCACCACCATAAAAACCAACTTTCTGAAGCCAGTAATTGGTTTGCAGAGACATCGGAAGTATCCATTCGATAGTAGGGTATTGTTCCAGAATCCATTTAATATGTTCCACACCCTTCAGGGCCTTTTCCTCTTTAATCAGCACCCGTTTCCCTTTGGGCGCAGGTTCCACATAATCGTTGCAAAGATTTGTAATATACATATCCTCAGGTTTAACCGAATTGAGTGTCACATACATGATGTGATTAAATAAATTTCGCGCCTCCACATTCCGGCTTCGTTCGCCGTCATCTTCGGGAAAACGACGAAAATAGTAGTCGGCAAACATCGCATACTCGGTAACCGTTTCAGACCATTGCAGATTTGAATCTTCACCAATAACTAATAATCTGGCCGTACCGGCCGCTTTCAAATCTTTAGATCTCATTTATTGTTTGTTTGATGGGTGTAAATGTAGGCATTTCTTTTCAAACAATCATCAAAAGGACAAGTCAACAGATTGTTGTTTTTGTTTTACCCAAATAAACTTGGATGTATCATACCCTCTTTTCGCGGCCTTTTCCAGCAACATATTCACTGTCTCCTTTGGTAATTGGGGCGTACGGCTTAATATCCAGAGGTATTTATCCGAGCTGCTGCCTACCAGTACATAGTTGTAATTTTGCTCGTCCAGTTCCAGGATGTTATATTCGCCATAAAACCAAAGGAAAAAAGACACCTCCAGTTTACCCGGCTCATTCGGATCAGGCCGTCTGGCCTTTCCCTCCGCCGTTTTGAACTTTCCGTTAAAATCAGGTTTGTAACCACTGTTCAGCACCTTGATTTTCCCATCCGGTCGCAAGGAATATTCGGCAGTCACCCCTACCATATTCCGTTCAAAAGAATGATCGAAACGGGCAATTTCGTACCACTTACCCAGGTACCGATCCAGATCGAGCGATCGGACAGTCTGCGTATTGATTGTATTTTTTTTCTCAGCTTGAGAGCAAGCCGTAAAAAAAGGCAAAGCCAAAAGTAAACTAGTAAGCATGAATGTTTTCATAGCGCAATCGATTATTTAATATAACCCATTTGCGGGCATCATGGTTCATGGCCAAAAATAAATTATTTGATAATATGGCAAGATAGCGAATACTTCAGAACCCGGGTGCATGATTTGATCGTCTTGCACCCGGAGTGATTTAATCATAAAGCCGTTTTTATTTCATTTTGAATATAATAGGACAAGTGTATTTTACTCTGACACTTTTCCCTCTTTGTTTGCCGGGAATCCATTTGGGCATGGATTTTACTACACGGATTGCTTCGGCATCTAATCTTGGAGTGATGCTCTTCAACACGTGAATGTTTGATAAACTGCCGTCTTTCTCTACAATGAAATCAACAATGACTCTTCCTTGCTCTTTCTTTTCAATAGATTTTACCGGATACTTGATGTTTTCTGTAAGATATGACAACAATTTAGTTTCCCCGCCCGGATATTTAGGCATTTCCGAACATACGGTAAACACAGTTGTATCTGCACTTAATGAGATTCCCGTCTCAGTTATTACTACGGTCTGCAATTGAAGGCGGATTTTTGCCGCCTGACTATTGCCTGTTGATAACAGACAGGCCATCATTGATAATAAGGTAAGACATGTAATCTTACTCATGCTGCTTTTTTTCTCTTGACTGTACATACTCGCTTTCTTTTAATTGATTGAACTTAGAAATGACAACAAATGCTATAGCTATTGATACGTATTCATGATTACAAATCTACGTAGTTACAGTATATGCGTACTAATATTTCGTATAAATATTGTTAAGCGGAATATAAATTATGTATTTGTCGTAATAAACTGTATTATTATTGTTTGATATGCTAATCTTAAAGTATAATCAAATACTTTTAATCAGGGGAATGTGAGTGTGAATGTGGTTCGTTTTGATGAAGCAGAGCTTTTAAGCGTGATGCTTCCTCCCGATAATCTCATGATTTGTCGTGATACGGAAAGTCCGATACCGCTTCCGCCTTCTTTCGTGGTAAAAAACGGAATAAATATATGTTCAGCTTCTTCAGAAGGAATAGTCGGACCGTTATTACTTATTTCAATAATGACCGCTTCTTCCTTGTTTGAGAAGGCTTTGATCTCGATGTAGCCGTTAGTTTGTTCTGTCCCTATCGCCTGAATAGCATTCTTCAGCAGATTGAGCATCACTTGTGAAATGAGATTTTCATCGGCAAAGACAATCAGATCGGACGGTTGTACATCGACGGCAAAACGGATATTGGGTGTTTTATTATGATGGCAGGCGAGATTCACCATTCTTTCTGCGAATTTTTGTACGTAGAATAAGGAGGGTTCAGGTGTCGGGATATGGGTGAATTTCCGATAGGATTCTACGAAAGCGATCAGGCTTTTTCCGGTGGTACTGATCACTTCCAATCCGTTCCGCACATCTTGATTTACATTGTTGTCCATAGATAGCAGTGTGTCACTGATGGAAGTAATAGGCGTGACGGAGTTCATGATCTCATGTGTCAGCACTCGGGTCAGGCGTATCCATGAATCGATCTCATTCTCATCCAGTTCGCTGTTGATGTTGTTGATCGCCAGTATCCGTACATGCTTGTTCTGCAATATCATATCAGACGAACGGATAGAGAGATGAACCGTACCGCGTTCGTTGGTAAAAGAAATCTGTTGCTTGGCTCCGGGTTGGATGCCGGATATCGTCTCCATCAGACTTTTGTCGAGACGCAACAGTTGACGGACATGCGTAAAAACATTCAGACCCAAGAGGCGCATGGCTTCGTTATTGCATTGGAAAATATTGCCGTTGTCGTCGATCACGATGATCCCCGTGTTCACTGAGTTTAGAATCAGTTCATAATACTTTTCTTTCTGTATCGTATCGGCTTTAGCCTTGAACAGCATCTTTGTGATGCGGTTCATGGAGTCGTTGATCAGCTGGTCTTTCCACGAACGGAGATCTGTCGGGTAACGAAAGGTGAAGTCGTTGTTGTCGATGGCATCAAACATAATAGCTACGCGCTTGGCAAAACGATTGTCGGCCATCAGCAGATTCCTCAGGCAGAAGAACCAACATAATAAGAGGGGGAAAAACCACACCCATTCGCCGAAAACGACAAGCAGTGTACCGGTTATTGTCAGAATAATCAGCGTGAACAGCAGAAATGTTTCATTATGTACGAGGTGGTTCATCGTCTGCGATTTTTAGAGATCATATCGCTTGATCTTGTTGTATAACGTCTGGCGGGAGATACCCAACTGGTTGGCTACAAGCGAAAGATTCCCCTCATACTTGTCCATGGCGCTTTTTATCATATTATATTCCATCTCTTCCAGAGTCGTGACTTCTTTTTCTTTGGCGGGCGAAACGTCCTTTTTAGGAAAATCAAAGTCGTCATAATCCAGTACCGCACCTTCGGCGATGATCACCGCTTTCTCGATCGTGTGCTCCAGTTCACGGATATTACCATACCAGGACTGTTCGCTCAGTTTCTCCTTCGCTTCAGCGGTGAGACAAAGAGCCGGCTTGCCATACAGATTTGCAAACTTCGACAAGAATATTTCCGATAGCGGAATAATATCCTTGCTTCGCTCGCGCAAGGCCGGGATTTTAATATGTATGGTGTTGATTCTATAAAGCAGATCTTCGCGGAACAACTCTTTCTGTACCATCTCCTGCAGATTGCGATTTGTTGCACATATCAGACGGATATTCACGGGAATAGGAGTGTTGCTGCCCACACGAACAATGCTGCGGCTTTGGATTACCGTGAGTAGTTTCGCCTGCAGATAGTAAGGCAGATTTCCTATCTCATCGAGGAACAGGGTGCCACTTTCGGCTGCTTCAAATTTGCCTGTACGATCGCTGTGTGCATCGGTGAAAGCGCCTTTCACGTGCCCGAAAAGTTCGCTCTCGAAAAGCGTTTCCGTGATGGCGCCCATATCGACGGGAACCATCGGTCCTTTGTTGCGCATCGAAAGAAGATGGATTTCGCGGGCCAGCATCTCTTTGCCTGTACCATTCTCACCGGTGATCAGAATATTGGCATCGGTCTTGGCTACTTTTAATATCAGGGTGTGAAGCTGCTGCATGACGTCGCTGTCGCCCCAGTACATGCCGCTTTCCTTGGAAATGACTGCCTTATATTGATCGCCGATGGATCCCTTGCGGTTCTCTTCGTGCTTTTTGTAGGCAGCCAGCAAGGTTTCAAGTAGTTTGTTGTTATCGAAAGGTTTCACCACAAAATCGGTGGCGCCTTCCTTGATTCCTTTTACGGCAAGATCAATATCAGCATAAGCCGTGAAAAGCACCACCTGTACGGATGCATTTTCCTTCTTGATTTCCGAAAGCCAGTATAGTCCTTCATTACCCGTATTTATACCGGCACTGAAGTTCATATCCAGCAGAACGACATCAGGTTGCTCCTTATGAAGTGTAGCGATGAGAAGGTTCGGATTCGAAAGTGTGATCACTCTTTCAAAACGGGTCTCCAGCAGCATCTTTACCGCTGCAAGAATCCCTTTGTTATCATCTACGATTAGTATAGTGCCTTGTTTCACCATTGCCATTATTTCTTCTGTTTTATCTTATCCGTTAGCAAATGTATGTGATAATTTTCAGATTCCCACGATGCGGTTACTACAAAATGCACAATAAAAGTGCAGAAATAGGGATAGAACCATTGAATATGGCCTGATTGCGCTCAACCATGTTTATGTTTCAGCAGTATGCCGGATTAAGTAAAACATGAAATTTTGATAAGTCGGTTATTTTGATAAATCAGCTCCTTTTTATGGACGGAGAAGGTATATAACACGTAATAATCTGTATATTAATAGATTACTACTTTAAATTCATTCGAATGAATTTTCTATTTTATTCGGATGTAGCAATCATTTCATTCGAATGGATTGGAGGTTTTATTCGAATAAAAAGGTTCGTACATCCGAAAGAATTTTCAGCTCTTAACGGATGTCTTTTTAAACGCTAAAACATGAATTTTTGATTATGAAAACCAGCCTGTCTGTAATTATATGAAAAGCATTTCCGACCTATATTCTTCTCTCTTGAGATGCAGATAAAAAAGTATATACTTTCGGTATATCAAAGTATATACTTTCGTACCCACAAAGTATATACTCTTGAACACAAAAGTATATACCTTTTGAAACCAAATATATAGGCTTCTGTTTTTACATAAATCACGTGTCGATTTCATCGAGCTGATCCAAACGACAGTGTCTGCATGCTTGTCAACGGATTTTTTGTTCGGGCTTTTATGTAAACGAAGGTATAAATTCGCAGTTCTTTAAAATATTTTCCGCTTTCATTTGTCTTAACCTATAGAAAGCGATTTATAATATTAAAAAAACAATAGAACAAATGATCCAATCTTATTTTGCTTTAGGTGCTTTGTTCGTTATTTATTTGGTAACGAGTTTATTAATAAAAAAAAGAAATAACAATAGAATAATATCTATCAACGATAAAAAATGTGTCCGATGCAACAACTGTGTCATACGTTGTTCGCACGGTGTTCTCGAAATGGTACATGGTGAAGAAGGACGTATGTATGTGGTTGTGAAAAATCCCGATCGATGTACTGCTTGCGAACATTGCATAGATATTTGTAACTTTGGAGCCATCAGATTGGTTGATAAGATACGGGAATCTTCACTGTAAAAAATAATACAATTTGACAATAAATATTAATATATAAACACACATTATGAAATCTTATTTTAGACATTCACTTTGGCATATGTTAGGTTTCTTGGTTTTTGTCGCCGTATTTTCTGCTATCGTTATGTTGCTTTGGAATTGGCTGATGCCAAATATTTTCGGCCTTTCATGCATTAACCTTTGGCAGGCATTAGGTTTCTTAGTCCTTTCACGTCTTTTGTTCGGAACATTTCCGAGCGGTTGGATGGCAAGAAAAGAAATGGACAGATATCACAGACATCCCTTGTATGAGAAATGGGCCGGGATGAACGGGAAACAACGTGAAGAATTCATTAAAAATAAACATCGCAGTTTCCACGGTTATCCTTTTGGGCAAGAACATTTCCATAACGAAAATAACAGTGAGCAATAAGTCGAATCAAAAAAATCTGAAAGAGTGGATTGCAAAATACACTCCGAAATTAAAATCATTTATCAGAGCGCAGGTATCAAGTGGTGATGATGCGGATGATATTTTGCAGGATGTGTTTTATCAATTGGCAAAAACCGTGGATAATGCCATGAACCCGATTGAAAATATCTCTGCATGGCTGTATCGTGTCACGCAAAATATGATCATCAATGCCGAAACAAAAAAGAAGGAAGTCAGGATACCTGTGTCTCAGGACGACGACGAAAATGTGCTAGAAGAAATATCGGGTCTACTGTTTCACGAAGATGAAAACGAAGACACACCGGAAACGGAATATCTGCGTTCATTGGTCTGGACAGAACTTGAAAACGCACTGGCAGAATTATCCGCCGAACAGCGTGAGATTTTTGAGTTGACGGAGCTGGACGGTGTTCCTGTGAAAGAGATTTCGGAAACCACCGGCGTGCCGATCAACACCTTGCTTTCGCGTAAACATTATGCAATCGTTTATCTGCGAAAGCGTTTGAGAACCCTCTACAATGATTTGATTTTAACATGAAAACAAAAGGTAAAATAGTTAGAATAATAGAATTAAGACAATAAAAATGAATAGTATCGAAGTTAAAAACTTTACAAAGAAATTCGGTGATTTCACGGCGGTCGACAACATCTCGTTCGTAGTGGAAGAAGGAAGTATCTTCGGTTTTCTTGGTCCCAACGGAGCGGGCAAGAGTACCACCATCAACACATTATGCACCATTCAGGAAAAAACATCGGGCGATATGAGAATAAACGGGTTCGATGTAAGCACGCAAATGGCTCAGGTAAGAAACAACATAGGTATTGTCTTTCAGGAGCCTACGCTTGATGATAAGCTTACTATTGAAGAAAATTTGAAACTACACTGTGATTTTTACAATGTACCAAAGAAAGAGGTAAAATCCCGTATCGATTTTGTGCTCGATCTGATCGACCTTGAACAAAGGCGTCATTCGCTGGTCAAGAATCTTTCGGGTGGTATGAAACGTCGTGCTGAAATTGCCCGCGGACTGGTGCATTTCCCTAAAGTCTTATTTTTGGACGAACCCACTACCGGCCTCGATCCGCAAACACGTTCCAATGTGTGGGAATATATTTACAAACTGCAAAAAGAAAAAAACATTACCATTTTTCTTACCACGCACTATATGGAAGAGGCAGAGATTTGCAACAAAGTCGCTATTATAGACAAAGGAAAAATCATTGCTTTCGACACCCCGTTCAATCTGAAAAAACAATACACTTCAACCGTCATGAGACTGGAATCGGATCAACCCGAAGTGATTGCAAGTTTTTTCGATAATCATCACATGAGATATAAAATGGATAACAATTTAGTTACGGTCTACATCAATGACTACGATGATTTTCTGCAAATCTTGTCCGCCAACAAACAATATATCAAAGACCTTGAAATTAAGAAAGGATCACTCAACGACGTATTTTTAAACATCACAGGAAAGGAGATCAGAGAATCATGAGAGCCATTTTAGCCATCTTAAATAGAAATTTGTTTAAACTTGTGCGCGATAGGATGCGCCTGTTTATGAATCTGTTCATGTCTGTTATCATGCTTTTTGTTTTTTCATTTGTAATGAAGAGCACTGCTGCGGGCATTGCTAACCCCATGAATTATTTGATTGCGGGTATCATCATCATGACCGTTTTCCAAATTGCGTTGAATAATTCCATGAATATCCTTGATGATATCTCAAGTGGTTTTATGAAAGAAATTCTAGTAGCGCCAATCTCTCGCTGGCAGATAGCCATCGGACATATGCTGTCGTCCACCGTTATATCCGTCATTCAGGGTTTTATCATCGTCATAATCGGTCTTTTTATGGGACTCGACCTTGATGTGGTTCATGGACTTGGTATGGTTCTCATTATGATTTTTGCCGGACTTACATTCAGTGCATTGGGATTATATCTGGCAACCGTCACACGTGAATCGAGCAATTTTCAGCTATTAGTCACTATCATATCATTTCCTCTCACGTTCTTGTCAGGAGCCTATATCCCGACATTTGCATTACCCAAATTTATGCTCCCTATCATTTTGCTAAACCCTTTGACCTATACCACCGCTCTGTTTAGAGAAGTCACATTGGAGATGGACCATTTATCTGTGGCGGAACTGGTAAAAAGCGGAATAGCGTTTCAGGTAGGCAGTTTCACAATCATGCCATGGATGAGCTTTGTTATGATACTGATCATTTGCATCATCTTTCTGACATTAAGCGTACAGCAATTTTCCAAAGCCGATTTTTCAAGAATCAAAATATTTAAGCACGGGCATTAATCATGAGAAAGATTATGAAAAATCCCCTGAGAAGTTTATGGACTTTCAGGGGATTCTTTTTATATTTGTTTTAGTACGCTTACGTTTTGTAAGATTTTACCTTTCTAATAATCAGATTTTTAATTCCTTATAAACTACCTATTTTGAAACCTACATATAAGGTACGGGGCAAAGCCGGTCCGTATATGTAAGCCGGGTCTCTGTCTATTCCTTTATCGAAATCATCCTGAAATGAGTTGAGTAAGTTTTTCATTCCTGCAAACCATTGCATGTTTACTCCTTTACATAATTTCATGTCATAATAGATCTTTAGTCCGGTATCGAAGAATGAATTTGAACGGTGGAGTACTTCAGAATTATCATCGTAACCCTGGTGATAAGGGATATACATTTTTCCTGTATAGTTGCCAGTGGCGGACATCCCGATGCGGGGTAAGATTTTCCAGTCTATCGTAAAGAAACCATAGGAGTCCGGAGTACGATAAAAATCTTTCTTGTTGAAGTTGTCGGCTTGTACTTCGTCGTACTTGCTGGACTGAATCGTAAATCCGGAATTGAAGGATAGATCTTTTATTGGAAATAACTTCAGTTCGATGTTCACTCCTGTTACTTTAGCTCCTTTTTTTGCATTAGTTCGGGTGTATGTTACAACACCGTTGTTGTCCATATCGCCTACCATATTTTGAAAAGGATTTTCTAATTTGGTGTAAAAGCCTTCTACCAGAAGACTGGTATACACACCTCCGAGATTTCTATTAAAATCTAGTGAGAGTGTCATACTGTTGCTGTTCTCCTGTTTCAAGTTCGGATCATTTTTATGAATCACCTGTATAGCGCCCGAAGTATTTACGTGCAGGTCTTCATCAAACACTTGCGGAGCACGATAACCTCTTGAATATCCTCCGCGTATTTGTAGATAGTCTGTAATGTTATACATCAGATTGGTTCTGGGAATGAATACATGGCCCGATTTGTCCAACCTGGAGTCTTGTGCATCTGATATGGAATAGCGCTCCAGACGGGCTCCGGCGAGGAGTTTGAATTTGCCTAATTTTATTTCATATTGGGCAAAGCCTCCAATGGTTTGCAAAGACTGGTCAGTAATGATACGATTTTCTACATGATCCGTTTCGATGATTTGATCTTCTTCCCCCGGTTGTCCAGCTTTCGGATTGTCAACAATAGTATAGGTAGGATAACCCAGTTTTTTGTCTACCAGATAATCACCTCTGTTTTCTATACCGATCATCAATGAAGAAGTTGTAAGATCCAGTTTATACTGTGCACCAAGAGCGTATGTCTTGTCTTTGGTGTTTCCATAATCCTTCAGCGACTGATTGGCGCCATAATAAGAATCTCGAACCAGGTATTGCCCGGAGGCATAGACTGATAACAAATCGCTCTTGCGAAAATATTGGTCAAAGTTTAATGCCAGATTTTTCATATCATGTTTCACCGCTTCTGCGACATCTCTTTCATGCAAAGGATAATCCTGTTTGTCTCCACCGTTTCTTTCCTCCCTTATGTTGAAGAAGTCTACTGCGAGTTTGCTTTTGTAGGCCGGGCGATAAAATAGTCGTGTTCCTACTACGGTATTTTTCATAGGAGCTATTTCTGAGTAGCCGTCGCTATTTGCATCGAACATCTTTCGCGTTCGTGAATTACCATAAATGGCAATGCCAGTGGTGTGATCGTCATTTACCAATGACGTATTGAAATTGATATTGTGATCGGTCACCGGACCGTTTGACCCACTTGCTCCTGTTCCTATTAGCGAAGCATTGTAGCCTGCTTCGAAAGAATTACTTTTTGGGTCTTTCAATATGAGATTTACTGTTCCCGCAATGGCGTTTGATCCGTAAAGTGCAGAACCTCCGCCACGAATGACTTCCAATTTTTCTATCATGCTGGATGGAATCAATTCCAAACCATACACTCCCGCAAGGCCGCTGAATATAGGCCGGCTATTGATTAGTATCTGAGAATAGGGACCTTCCATGCCGTTCATGCGAATTTGTGAGAAACCACAATTCTGGCAGTCATTTTCGAATCGCAATCCCGTACAGTAGTTTAACCCTTCACCTAATACGCTGGATTGCGTTGTTTCAAGTTGCTTTGTACTGATTGTGCTCACTATGACCGGCGCTTCCAGACGCAACTGGCTTGAACGATTGGAAGTCACTACAACTTCACCCAGGTTTAATACATCTTCTTTGATGGAGAAGTTTATTTCCTGGGTTTTACTTTTTGTTACCATCACTGTTTTTTCTTCCGGTTT
>JAQWBH010000591.1 GCA_028707405.1 Parabacteroides sp.
CAGATTATGTAACTTTGCAGCTGTGACTTTCTCCTCATCTGTGAAACGCGATTAAAAATCGCATTCCCCATCTGAGGTCAAGGCCTAACGGGCTGAGAGCCTATGACACAGTTCCGTTGACGCACCCCAAATTTCAAATGCCTAGTTGTTGGGTCTATCGCCGCCCTGTGACAAAATAACTTGTGCTGCTTCTTTTTCTTTCGATAAGAATCCGTTTTCTTGGGTGTTCGGGGTATCAGAATTTTTACTCCCAAACATTCTTTTACGCCCCGATAGCTTCGGTCACATCCCACAAGCTCAGGTAACTGTCCTGTATTGTTCCGAATTTGTTCCAACATTCCTTGCAATGTCTTGCTGTCATGCTCTTTACGAAAAGAAACAGCACCAACAATCAAACCTCCTGCTGTTCTGGCAATGGATACTTTGTTCCCAAACTCATATTTCTTGTGTTCTTAACCCTTGCCGATGCATTCCACCTGGGGTTCGTGTAGAGAAAAAATTTTATAGTTCGAGCAGCGTGTTTGTTCCAAAACGTGATGAAAGATGACCAGCAACTTGTCATACGCTTCTATGGTTGACACCTTCAAATGACGCTCAAGTTCACGAACCAGACGACCTGTTATGGTGCGCAGTTTGCGATCTGCTCTGAGAGCTTTCTTGTGATTGCGCGGATTGTTCCAAAAGCGCTCTTCAAGGTACACCTTCTTTAATATCCGACTATAACTTTGGCGCTCTTCGAATCCATGCTTTTCAGAGATGTTCTTGCACTTCGAAATTATCTTCTTTATCAATTTGGCATCTGTTGGATACGTGATATTTTTCTCCTGAACAGTAGAACCAATGTACACCGTTCCACTTGATTCTTGATAGTGGTCATGATTGATTCGGATACTCTCCTCCAAAATCAGTCTGGTTCCTTCCGCTCCTATAAGTTTGCGGAAATGTATCAGTTCCGTAGCATTGCATGGGGGATTAATGCTGAACTCATGAAAACCACAGAAATATTGGTAGTACGCTATTTCCTGCCATTCTTCCACCACTCTTTCATTGGAGATATTACGCAGATGGCGTACCAAGATCAAACCCACCATCAGACGAATGCGTTTTGCCGGACGACTATTATTTTCACAATACAGAGGTGGAAACGATTTCTCAAATTTTTCCCGATTCACCTTGTTGACCAGCATATATAACGAGAGTTTACTATTCAAAGTGTCGTCCAAGCTAAAGAATAACGACTGTTCGATCGATTTGTTTGGTTACTGATACATGATCAATTTCTGCAAGAGTTTTGATGTAAAGATATAAAATTTGGCGGATATATACAGGCTTTTTCATCATTAACTTCTTTATAATCAATACTCTTTATACTTCTTAAGGGACGACTAGATGTACCTGAAAGTATAAGAGGTGTCCATATGTTGAGACTTATTTCTTTGATTTCTGTCTGATGATTACCAAAACACACTATGCTCATGTCAATGTCAATATTACTGATGTTCGGACGGCTGTTGCTAAATCTGAATGGATATTCTTAACTCCAGTCTTTGTACATATTGTTGTTAATGCTGTAAATAGGGTTGACTGTAAAGCATAAAATTTTTACATAATATAAAATTATTTTTTGCATAGTCAAATGTAATCCTTATTTTATTATGACGTATGTAAACGCTGCCTAATTATAAAAAAACAGAAAGTATTCTAAACCTTTAAACTATGGTTACCTTTTATTGATGATTTTAATATGAGAACTACAGATTCTCAACAAAGTTGACTTTTAATTTTGTACTCAATTTCAATTAAATACAAGACGGCAAATACTGTCGTACTTTTAGCACATATTTTAAATAGAAAATCCATAATGGGAGAAGTCGTTTCATTAGACAGACAGTTGATGTTATTACTTAACTTTGATGGTGGTAAGAGGACAGATACTTTTTGGTATACATTTTCAGATGGTCGTATATGGTTTCCGCTTCTTGCCGTTTGTCTGTTTATGCAGTTTAAATCATGCCAAGGTACAGTTAGGCATCAATTGCTCTTCTTGATGATATTTTTGCTGTTACTAGTTGTCTCAGACCAACTGTCATCAGATGTAATTAAGCGTTTGGCGGGCAGGTTGCGGCCATCTCATGACCCCGCAACCGACCATCTTCTGCATGATGTTAACGATTATCATGGAGGCTTGCATGGCTTCGTTTCGGGTCATGCCACTAATACGGTGACCATCACCACGTGGCTGTGGCTCATATGCAGGGATAAACCAACACGTGCCTGTATGGTGGTTTTCGCCTTAATTACCTGCTACTCGCGAATCTATCTGGGCGTATTATATTATCCCGGAGATATAATTTGCGGTGCAATCCTTGGGTTTGTCCTGACTTATTTGGCATTCAGACTTACCGGTAAGTACTTTACAGTAAGTACTCAGAAAAGGCCTGACTTAATACGTATCACTCTCTTTATTACACTGTCTTTAATATTGATTTACTCTACATTCAAAACATTCATGGTATGAAATGTTATATACTCGCGTCATTGATTTTTATCAGCATTCCCGCCCTAGCACAGCATAATGTTATAAACGTACAGAATGGCGATACACTTGCTTTCGACAGCATCAGAAACAAGGGATTTCTTGACCGTATTTCTCAGACTCGTTGGTTTAA
>JAQWBH010000137.1 GCA_028707405.1 Parabacteroides sp.
AAAGTGAGGCGAAAATAAATTTGTGTTATTAAAAACATTACTTTTGTCGTTCATAATAAGTTGGAAAATAAATATGGACAAAGTAAGTTATGCACTGGGTTTGAGCATTGGTAATAATTTTTTGAATTCAGGCATTAAAAATCTTCAAGTGGAAGATTTTGTAAAAGGATTGAAAGATGTGATGGATAATCAAAAGCCTGAAATCAGTTATGATGAAGCTAAACAGATTATTAATGATTACTTCGTTCAGCTACAAAAGGAAAAATTCGCCTTAAATAAGCAAGCCGGAGATGAGTTCCTGACAATCAATAAAAACCGTGCAGGTGTTATTACGTTGCCAAGCGGATTGCAGTATCAAGTACTGAAAAAAGGTGCTGGCACAAAACCAACGGCTTCTGATAAAGTAAAATGTCATTATCATGGAACATTGATTAATGGAACAGTTTTTGATAGTTCTGTTCAAAGAGGTGAACCGGCAGTATTTGGTGTTTCGCAAGTTATTCCCGGTTGGGTCGAAGCTCTTCAGCAGATGGAAGTGGGTTCGAAATGGCGCCTTTTTATTCCTTCGGAATTGGCTTATGGTGATAATGGTGCAGGCGATGTTATTGAGCCAAACAGTGCATTGATATTTGATGTGGAATTATTAGATATTGTAAAATAATATAGAAAATGAAAAGAATTAGTTTATTAGTTGCTACCGCAGTTGTAGCAATGAGCATTACAGCAACTTCTTGTGATTCTCATAAAAAAGCATCATTGAAGACGGCAGTCGACAGTGTAAGTTATGCAATTGGTGTAAGTACAGGTACGGGTTACAGAGAAAATTTAAAAACTCTTCCTGGTGAAAAGGCTAATGTCGACGATTTGATTGCAGGTTTTATTCAGGCGATCAAGGGTGATTCTGCTGCTTTGAAGATGACTCCGGAAGCTTGCCAGGCTTATATCCAGAAGTATTTTATGGAGGCAACTGCTAAGGAGGCAAAGAAAACAAAGGAAGAAGGGGACAAATTCTTGAGCGACAATAAGACCAAACAAGGTGTGATCACAACAGCTAGCGGTTTGCAATACAAGGTTGTAAAAGAAGGTACAGGCGTAAAACCGACGGCAGAAGATAAAGTGAAAGTTAATTATACAGGTACATTATTGAATGGTACAAAGTTTGATAGTTCTGTTGATCATGGTGAGCCGGCTGTTATAACTGTTGGTCAGGTTATCAAAGGTTGGACTGAAGTACTTCAACTGATGCCTGTAGGTTCAAAATATACGGTTTGGATTCCTTCAGAGTTAGGTTATGGAGAGCAGGGTGCTGGTCGTGATATTAAGCCGAACAGTGTTCTGAAATTCGATATTGAACTACTCGAAATTGTAAAGGATACTACTGCTACAAAGAAATAAAGCTTCTTTGCAGAAGTTTCTTTTTGAAATAAGCGGGCGATAAGGGTATATTTTAGTGTATATCTTTATCGCTTTTGTTGTTTATTTAACACTTTTTACTATCAAAATGATATGATATTCAAAATTAATCAATACTTTTGAGAAATATAAGGTGTAAATAGTAGTAATAATATAAGATATGGAGAAAGTAGATAAACTAGACAAGCAGATTTTGAATATCATTTCAAAAAATGCGAGAATTCCTTTCAAAGATGTCGCAGAAACGTGTGGTGTTTCACGTGCCGCTATACATCAGCGTGTACAACGTATGATAGATTTGAGTGTGATTGTTGGGTCCGGATATAATATCAACCCCAAAGTCTTAGGCTATAATACGTGTACTTATATAGGAATTAAATTGGAACGGGGTTCAATGTATAAAGATGTAGTCCCGGAGCTGGAAAAAATTCCGGAAGTTGTTGAGTGTCATTTTACAACAGGACCTTATACAATGTTAATCAAATTGTATGCTCGTGATAATGAACACCTGATGGAATTGTTGAATACGCAAATACAAGAAATTCATGGAGTAACTTCTACCGAAACACTAATATCATTGAGACAAAGTGTGAAACGGGAGATTCCTATTGAAAATGTCTCAGAGTGAAACGAGTTAAACATAGAGGAATAAGCGAAGCCCGGTTTCTTGTCAGTAGCCGGGCTTTTTTTATGTGTAGTAATTTCTTATCTTTGTTTCAAATTTGGATTGTATTATTTAGTTATGAATAAGAATATACTACTATTGCTGATTTTATATATTTTTTCTTTTCAGATGTTTGGAGAGGATCATTATTGTTTTCGTGTTTATCTAAAGGATAAAGGTAATTCGCTCTATTCAGTTAGTCAACCGGAGGTGTTTTTGTCGAAGACAGCTATTGAATTACGAACGAAAAATGCTGTCCCTATAGATAAGAGTGATTTACCTATTTCTCCGATTTGTGTCGATGCCTTAAGATCAACTGGGGCAAGGGTTGTTGTCGAAAGTAAATGGCTTTCAACAGTTGTTATGGAAAGTATTGATAGCACAGTTGTTGAACGGTTGAGAAAACTCCCTAATGTTGACTCTGTGAAATGGGTTTGGAAAGGTGAGCATAAAATAATTCGTGATACAGTTGTTGACCGAATAAGTTCATTTCCTTCTGATCTCAGACTGGATAATAGGTATGGTTATGCTTTTCGGCAAATAAAAATGCTGAATGGGATAAGCCTGCATAAATCCGGTTTTCAGGGTGAAGGAATGCGTGTCGCAGTTATCGATGCAGGTTTCCGTAATGTCAATAAAATAGCGGCATTTGATTCAATGTGCATTATAGGAACTCACAATGTGGTTTGCCCTGATGAAAGTGTTTTTGTTGGCGACGAACATGGGGCAAAAGTTCTCTCCTGCTTGGCTGCGGATATCCCCGGATACATGGTCGGAACGGCACCTAAGGCTTCTTATTTGCTGATAAAAAGCGAAGACAGTAATAGTGAATATCCGATAGAAGAAGATTATTGGGCAGCAGCAGCTGAATATGCCGATAGTGTCGGGGTAAATGTGATATCTTCTTCTTTAGGTTATTATACCTTTGATTCAGAAAGCTTATCGTATCATCATTCTGATTTGAATGGGCATGAGACGCAGATTAGTCGTGCAGCGAATATGGCAGCAAGCAAGGGAATTCTGGTGTTTTGTAGCGCCGGAAATGAAGGGAACGGCGATTGGGAAAAGATAACGTTTCCAGCAGATGCAGAAGAAGTATATACAGTCGGAGCCGTTGACGAAAAGAAAAAGCGAAGCTCTTTTAGCTCATTGGGACTTATAGACAATGGGCGTATTAAGCCGGATGGTGCAGCTTTAGGCACAAACAGTTGTGTGATTGATCCGACAGGAGAAATAGCTTATCCTAATGGTACATCATTTTCAACTCCAATATTGGCAGGAATGGGGATATGCCTTTGGCAATCTTTGCCCTGGCTTAATAATAAGGAGATCATCAAATTATTACATCAGACATCAAATCAATATAATCATCCAGATACAGCATTGGGTTATGGTATTCCGGATATTTATAAAGCATATAAATGGGGATTGAAAAATGCCAGACAACGATTACATCGAAATAAATGATACTTACCAACAGGCTCTTTCTTTGTTGGAGCTGAATAGTCGGATAAAGAACGTAGTATATGAGGCTTTTCCCGATACTTGCTGGTTGCGTGCCGAGATGAGCGACGTTCGGACAAATGCTTCTTCTGGCCATTGCTATTTGGAATTTGTAGAGAAAGATCCTGTAAATGGTCAGCTGGTCGCTCGGGCAAGAGCTTCTATTTGGGCAAAGACATTCCGGATGATTAAGCCCTATTTTGAGTCTCAGACTGGGCAACTATTTGCTTCGGGATTGAAGGTTCTCGTAAGGGTGTCTGTCGAATTCCATGAATTATATGGTTTTAGTCTGACTGTTTTGGATATTGACCCTGCATATACGTTGGGAGATATGGTTCGCAAGCGGATGGAAGTTGTTCGTCGCTTAAAGGAAGAAGGAGTTTTTCTCCTAAATAAAGAATTGCCTTTTCCGCCACTACCTCAACGAATTGCTGTTATAACCTCTCCAACGGCTGCCGGATATGAAGATTTTTTGAATCAGATTTCAGGGAATGGAAGGGGTTATGTATTTTATGTGAAATTGTTTCCTGCTATTATGCAGGGAGAGAAGACAGAAGAGTCGGTAATCTTGGCACTTGAGTCTATCTATAAGTATCTTGAAAATTTTGATGTGGTCGTTATTATTCGTGGCGGTGGAGCAACTTCAGATTTGAATAGTTTTGACTCATATCTCTTGGCTGCGAATTGCGCGCAGTTTCCATTGCCGGTTATTACAGGTATTGGCCATGAGCGTGATGATACAGTGGTCGATATGGTTGCACATACGCGTGTAAAAACACCTACGGCAGTGGCTGAGTTTTTAATTGATTGTATGGATCAGGCCTCTGAAAAATTGGATGATATGCAGCAGAATATATGTTCTATGATGAGTGATATACTGCGGAAGAGGAAATCTGATTTGCAGCTTCTTTGCAATAGATTACCAGTTGTTGCTACAAATAAAATAGAGAAGAATCGTTCCTTGTTAACTTCTTTAGGTGTCCGATTCCCTGTTATGGCTTCTTCTTTTTTGAAATTGCAAGCATCTAAATTGGAATCTTTCCAAATATTATTGAAAGAGAAAGTTTTTACCTGCTTGGATTCGTATTCTCGTGTTATTCAGATGGAAGAACAGTTTGTTAGAATGGCTTCGCCGGATTATATATTGAAGCGAGGGTATAGCCTGACATTGAGGAATGGGCAGATAATTAAAGAGGTAAAGGCTTTACATGAAGGAGATAAGATTGTAACTCGATTTGCAGACGGAGATGCATGTTCTTCCGTAGAATCGGTGGCATTAAGATCTAAATTAAAAAACAACTAATGCATAAGGATATGGCTATCAAACAAGAAACGTATAACGAAGCAGTAGAAAAGCTACGTAAAATTGTGGCTGATATTGAAAAAGGCGACCTGGATGTAGATATTCTCTCTGAGAAGGTGAAAGAGGCAACGCGTCTTATCAAATTGTGTAAAGACAAATTGTTTAAGGCTGACGAGGATGTTAAGAATATTTTGGAAGAATTGGAATAATGAAAAAGTATGTTCTGATTGTTGCTGGCGGGCAAGGAATTCGTATGGGAGGCGATTTACCAAAGCAGTTTATTCCTTTGGCAGGTAAGCCTGTATTAATGCATACGCTTGAGGCGTTTTATCGCTGGGATAAAACGGCTCGCATTTGTGTCGTTTTACCTTTTGAGCATCAGGCGTATTGGAAAATGCTTTGTAGAGAAATAGGGTGTAAGGTTCCTCATCTTATTGCCGATGGAGGTAAAACGCGCTTCCATTCTGTTCAGCATGGATTGAAATCGCTGGTTGAGGAAGAAAGTCTCTTTACTGATAGCGATAAATGTAGGGTGGAAAATAACTCTGAATCATTAGTAGCTATACATGATGGAGTGAGACCTTTTGTGACAACTGAAATGATTAATCGTTGTTTTCATGAAGCGGAGCATTGTGGAGCTGCAATACCGGTCGTTACGGTTATCGATTCTTTGCGAGAAGTGAAAGGACAAAGTTCGCATCCGGTAGATCGTTCCCGTTTTGTGGCAGTTCAGACACCGCAAGTATTCGATTTGGATTTGTTATTAAAGGCTTATTGTGTGCCTTTTTCACCGTTATTCACCGATGATGCATCGGTTGTTGAATCTTTTGGCCATTCGATAGCAATGGTAGAGGGTTGCCGTGAGAATATAAAGATTACAACACCGTTTGATTTGAGTGTTGCAGAATCGTTGTTCAACACTATATAATAATTCTGTTATGTTGGATCTGGAGAATCGTTCTATCATGTATTTGCCTGGGGTTGGACCTCAAAAGGCAGATATTTTAAAGAAGGATGCTCATATTGTCTCATTTGGTGATATGCTGTACTATTTCCCTTATAAGTATGTCGATAGGAGTCGTTTCTACAAAGTTTGTGAGGTGGATGGAAATATGGCATTTATCCAGATGAAAGGGAAGATCCTTTATTTTGATGTCGTCGGAGAAGGACGTAAGAAACGTCTGGTTGGTAAGTTTTCTGATGGCACAGGTGTGATAGATTTAGTTTGGTTCAAAGGACTCTCTTATGTTTTGGATAAGATTTATCCGGGCAAAGAATATATTGTTTTTGGAAAACCTACCGAGTTTGGCGGTACCTATAATATAGCTCATCCGGATATTGATCCGGTAGAACTTGCTGATAAAGTAGCAAACGGATTAATACCTTATTATAATACATCAGAGCGTATGAAGAAAGCGTTTCTTAATTCTCGTGCTATTCAGAATATACAATATACCATATTAAATACTATACAATGGAAGTTGCCAGAAACACTTCCTGATTATTTGCTGCAGCAGATTAAAATGATGTCGTTCCCGGAGGCAATTAAGAATATTCATTTCCCTGAATCGCTGGAAAAACTTAATCAAGCGCAGTTACGATTAAAATTCGATGAACTTTTTTATATTCAGTTGCACCTTATACAGGTCGGTAATTATCGTCGTTTCAAATTGAAAGGGATTCCGTTTCCTGTAGTGGGCGATTATTTCAATACTTTTTATAAGGAATACTTGCCATTTGAATTGACAAGCGCCCAAAAACGGGTAGTACGTGAGATTCGTTCTGACTTAGGAAGCGGCCGTCAGATGAACCGGTTAATACAAGGTGATGTGGGAAGTGGAAAGACATTGGTGGCTCTTTTATCAATGTTGCTTGCTTTAGATAATCACTGTCAGGCATGTATGATGGCCCCTACTGAGATTCTCGCCACACAACATTACGCGACTATAAGCAAGTTTTTGAAGGAGATGAATGTGCAAATAGCATTACTCACGGGTTCTACAAAAAGGAAAGATCGTGAAAAGATATTACCGGCAATTGCTAACGGACATATCCAGATTGTTATCGGGACACATGCCTTGATTGAAGATACAGTATCTTTTTCTTCTCTGGGATTGGCTGTGATTGATGAACAACATCGCTTTGGGGTGGAACAGCGTTCGCGTTTATGGACTAAGGGGCATATTGTTCCTCATGTAATGATCATGACAGCAACGCCAATTCCACGTACACTTGCAATGACATTGTATGGCGACTTGGATGTCTCGGTGATTGATGAGTTGCCTCCGGGACGTAAACCGATTCAGACAGTCCATCGTTATGATAACAGAAGTGCAGAATTGTATGATTTCTTGAAAAAAGAAATTCAAAAAGGACATCAAATTTATGTTGTTTATCCCCTTATTGAAGGAAATGAAAGGTTGGATTATAAGAATTTGGAAGATGGTTTTAAAATCTTTAAAGAGGTTTTCTCTGAATATACTGTTTGTATGGTCCATGGAAAGATGAAGCCGGCTGATAAGGAAGCTGAAATGCGAAAATTTGTTTCAGGAAAAGCACAGATATTGGTGTCGACGACTGTAATAGAGGTAGGAGTAGATGTACCTAATGCATCTGTTATGGTCATACAAAGTGCCGAACGTTTCGGTTTGTCTCAATTGCATCAACTTCGGGGTCGTGTGGGACGCGGAGCGGAGCAATCTTACTGCATTTTGGTTTCATCATATAAGTTGAGCAACGAAACACGAAAGCGTCTTGAGATAATGGTTGGAACCAATAATGGTTTTGAAATTGCTGAGGCTGATTTGCGAATGCGTGGACATGGGGATCTTGAAGGTACATTGCAGAGTGGCGATGGCCTTGATTTGAAAATAGCGGACCTGGGTTCTGATGGTCAAATACTTCAATATGCCCGTGATATGGCTGAGATAATTTTGAACAAAGACCCTGATTTATTATCCGAAACCAATGGAATATTGAACGAAAGGCTGAAAATACTCTTCTCGAAGAAGACAAATTGGGGATTAATTAGCTAATATGTTGTTAAACATATTTTCTCTAAAAATATTGTGATTCAAAGGTTTTAGAAACAGATTTTCATTTATTCACTTTCATTGCGGAAAATTTTCCGCAATGAAATTTGCCAATCTAATGAGAAATAACGTACTTTGAAGTGATGACATAGAAGAAACGCTTTGTTAAGTGTTTTCTTCTATAAAAATAAGATATAAAAGATGAGGATACGAACTGTAATATTTATTTTCTGTACCACGATCATTGCGTCGTCTGTTGAAGTGAGTGCCCAAGGACACAGAATACAATCGATTCATATAAGAAAGGTTAGTAGACATGCATCAGGATTAGTCGTTGACAGGGTCGGGTTTAAGAAAGATATTGAAATGAAAAAGCTTTCCGAGCTTAGTGAGAAAGCAGTTGAGGCAAGAGAAGATCAACTATATCCGGCCGATGAATTGTATGGCTCTTGGGATAATAAATGGGTGGATCCATTCCGTTCAGGGACGAGGGCTACCTTTCCGGATACTTGTAAAATAGATCTTTCTACGTTTGTATATCCGATAGCATTGAATGGAGTCGCAGAAGTAACTTCTCCCTTTGGACCGCGTCGCCGTCGTTTGCATAAAGGCATAGACTTGAGAGCAAGCGTGGGCGATACGATTCGTTCTGCTTTTGCAGGGAGAGTACGCATTAGTAATTTTGAACGTCGCGGATATGGTAATTATTTGGTAGTTCGTCATCCTAATGGACTTGAAACAGTATACGGACATTTGTCAAAGATGTTGGTTAATGTTAACGATATTGTAACAGCAGGTGAACCGATTGCACTGGCAGGAAACACAGGCCGTTCTACAGGTCCTCATCTTCACTTTGAAACGCGCTTTCTGGGAAGAGCACTTAATCCGGCCGATATTATTGATTTTAGAATAGGCGTTCCATATGATAATCTTTATGTATTTCATAATAAGCGTATAAATGGACGTAAGAGTTATATTTATGAATATGAAGAAGATGGATTGGCCGATAATAATATTTATACATCTTCTTCCAATCAGTTAGTTTATCATAGAATTAAGCCGGGAGATACATTAGGTAAGATTGCTCACATGTATGGAACGACCATAAAGGCTCTTTGTAGTTTGAATGGTCTCAAGAGGACTTCAAAATTGCGTATAGGTCAGTCTATCCGTTGTGGTTCTCAAACGGTTCGGGCAGACAAGGGCCTTGCAAAAGTTAAAGAGAAACATAAGGGTTCGGTAGAGGTTGATGAATCCTCTGATAATGTGGATAATACCTCTGAAGTTAAGGCCGTTTATCATCGTGTTAAATCAGGGGATACATTAGGTGGTATTGCTTTGAAACATGGTACTACTGTAACAAAAATTTGCAAACTGAACGGCATTACTAAATCTACTTTGTTGAAGTTAGGTCGTTCTCTTCGTTGTTCTTAAGGAAATAGTCAATTTGTATAAAAAGGGATAACCGCAAGGTTATTCCTTTTTTTGTTATTAGGAGATTTATATCTACCTTTGTGCTATAAATTATGTGCTATGCCAGATACAAAAGAACAATTTGATAAAGCAATTTCTTTATGTAGGGACGTATTCGAGAAGAAATTAAAAGATTATGGCCCTTCGTGGAGAATTCTGCGTCCACAGTCAGTGACTGATCAAATCTTTATTAAGGCAAATCGTATACGAAGCCTTGAAGAGAAAGGGTTTAGTATGGTAAATGAAGGTGTCCGTCCTGAATTTGTGGCTATTGTAAATTATGGTGTAATAGGCCTTATACAATTAGCAAAAGGTTTTTCTTCTAGTGTGGATATGTCCAATGCAGATGCTTTGTCATTATATGACAAATATATAACCGAGTCAAAGGAGCTCATGTATGCCAAAAATCATGATTATGATGAGGCCTGGCGTAGTATGCGAACTAGTTCATATACAGACTTGATTCTAATGAAGGTAAATCGTACCAAGGAGATAGAGAGTCATGGTGGTATAACAATTGTTTCCGAGGGAATTGATGCTAATTATATGGATATGATTAATTATGCATTGTTTGGATTGATAAAGTTAGTATTTGGAGAATGAAGTATAAAGATACTGTTATAAGGGTTCTGGTTGAGTTTTGTCGTTTGTTTCTCGGCGTTGTATTTATCTTTTCTGGATTTGTCAAAGCTGTTGATCCAATGGGCGGGGCCATTAAGATTACGGATTATCTTATCTCTTTTGGGTTAGCTAAAATGCAGCCTTTTGCCGTTCTGTTATCTTTTAATCTTTCTGCATTGGAATTTACATTAGGCGTTTGTATCCTTTTGGGAATTTATAGGCGATATACTTCTTTGCTGATTCTTATTTTCATGGCATTCATGACGCCACTTACTTTATACTTGGCTTTATTTAATCCTGTTTCTGATTGTGGATGTTTCGGTGATGCCCTTATATTAACCAACTGGCAGACATTCTATAAAAATCTTGTTCTTTCTGCTGCTGCGATTATAGTCTTTATATATAGTCAGCGTCTTTTGCGCTGTTATACCTATAAGGCTTATTGGTTTGTGGCACTGTATTCTTATTTGTGCGCAATAGGATTTGCCTATTTCAATTATTATCATTTACCAGTGATTGATTTTCGACCATATAAAGTTGGAGCAAATATTCCGTCATTAATGAAAATCCCTGAAGGTGCTCCTGTCGATGAGTATAAGTACACATTGATTTATGAGAAAAACAAAATACGGAAATCGTTTACCCTAAATGATTATCCTGCTAATGATACAACATGGAAGTTTGTTGAGACGAAGACAGAGCTGTTGAAGAAAGGCTATGTACCACCGATAGCCGCATTTAATATTTATGACCCGGATGGAGACGACGTTACCGATAGGTTGTTAAGTAACCCTTCATTGTCTATTTTTCTTATATCACCTAAGTTGGAAGATGCTAATGACGATAAGATGGATGAGATTAACAACATTTATGATTATGCGCTAGAGGAAGGAATTCCATTTTATTGTGTGACCGGCTCTTCACAAAAGGCAATTAATGTCTGGTGTGATAATACGGGAGCCGAGTATCCTTTTCGTATGGCTGATGAGGTCTTGCTGAAAACAATGGTTCGTTCTAATCCTGGAATTATACTTTTGCGGCAGGGTT
>JAQWBH010000592.1 GCA_028707405.1 Parabacteroides sp.
GCTACAGGGTTAACAATTAATCCTAATTTCTTTGTCATATTAAATGCACCCTTTCTCAAAAAGATAATATTCTTTCGGGCCGGGAAAATATAATACAGTTTATACTTATTTTTAATGCAATTTTCATGCCAACATTAAATTTGGTTAAATATTCGGTAAATTTTTTAATGTCCATGTCACAGAAACGAACCGAATTTTATTTTACCAGAAACATTGATATTGCAGGTACATACGTAATTATCAAACATGCGATAATCAATGTGGCAAGGAAAACTCCCAGATACTTAAACATTTCCTCTATTTTTATTTTGCCAACAGCAGCGCCAACGAATAAATTGCAGCCGTACGGCGGCGTACTAAGTCCTATAGCCAGATTCACAGCCATGATCACTCCGAAATGAACCGGATCTATACCAAAACCCGTTACTGTCGGTAATAAAATCGGAGCCAGGATTAAAACTGCAGGAATGGTATCAATGAAGCAACCTACGATCAACAGAATAATATTTATCAGCAGCAATAAAACAAATTTGCTGTGAGCAGTTGCCATCAAAAAGTTATATACCATTGTGGGAATGCTTGCATAGGCCAGATACGTTGAAAATACTGTGGAATAGCTTACAAGGAATGATGTTATTCCATTTAATACGGCCGTTTCAACAATTACTTTGTACAACTCCTTCATATCCAAGGTCTTATATACAAAAACGCTGATTATTATTGAATATACTACCGAAACGCATGCTGCCTCGGTAGGTGTAAAAACGCCGCTATAAATGCCACCAAGTATTATAACCGGTGAAAGAAGAGCCCAGAATCCATTCTTTACCGAGGTTCCAATAGCCTTTATCCTGCCCTTTATGAATTTTCCCACCGTTGTGCCCTCGGGTATCTCTTCCCTAGGACCCATATTGTTTTTCTTACACATGAAATAATTTGTGACGCACAGCAACACTCCTATCAGAATTCCCGGAATGATGCCTGCAATAAACAAATCTGATATAGATACATTTGCTATTGTGCCGTACAATACAAACGAAATGCTCGGAGGAATGATAGGTCCAACTACACCTCCGCAGCAGCATACTGTGGTGGCATAAGCTCTGTTATATCCCTTTCTTGACATTTCCGGAATCATCATGCTGCCTATAGCTGAAGTCGTTGCCATTCCAGAGCCTGACAAAGCACCGAAGAACATGCAGGCAACAATACTTACCGCTCCAAGGCCACCGGTAAAAAAACCCACCAAGCTGTACGCAAAATCAACAATCCTTGAAGCAATGCCACCTCTCGACATAACAAGCCCCGCAAGCATGAAGAATGGTATTGCCAAAAGCGTAAAAGAATTAACACCAGAGAAACAATACTGGGCGCTAATAACCATATCAAGATTCGTAAAAAAATACATTGCAAGCATAGTAGCGCCACCCAGGGCAAAACCAACGGGCACTCCTAAAAATATTATTACGAATAAAATAGCAAACAGTAAAATTACACCCATTATTCTATCCCTTCTTTCGCGTTACTTGCCTGCGGTCCAGCTTTCAGATTTTTGATAGAATTATTTATTGAAGGTAATATTCTCAATATCATCAAAGTGCAGGAGATTGGTATCGCTGCATACCCCCAAGCATAACTAAAATGTAAAGATACATAATTCGATCCCAGCATCATTTTTGTCATAATTGCACTGTAATTAATTGTTACAATACATATGATGATAACGATAATGTCGGCAAATATATTTATTATATGCGCTATGCGGAAAGGCACCTTGTCCACTAACATAGTTATCTTTATATGCTCTCCGGTCTTTTGTCCGATGCTTACCCCCAGCCAAGTAAGCCATACAAACAGAAAACGTGCAAATTCATCCGCCCAAGATAATGAATTATTGAAAACGAATCTCATAACCACTTGACCAAAGGTAACCAATACCATAACGGAAAATAGTATTACCAAAATAAATTCTTCTAAGTGGTTATAAGCATTGACTATACGATTATTATTCATACCATATATTGCCTCCAATCGCTCTTAATAATTGTGTTAAAATAAAAATTTAGCAAATTATCGTTTAAACATGTAAAAACATCTACTTGAATATAATCGGATTGAAATCTCTTTCAATCCGATTATATCAGTATTATTTATTGCAATAATTTACATTGACATAACTAATGAATTTATACTCTGCTGGTTTCATAGAGCAGATATCTAGTTATTCCCACCGGTTGCAATGAATGCGTCAACTATATCCGCGCCGGAATCTTTTTTCTGGAAATCGTATACTGGCTTAACAGCCTCCTTCATATCTTCACGCATTTCATCCGATATCTCACCTATTTCAACTCCGTTATCCTTCAAAGTCTGCATACATTTTTGTTCATATTTATATTCCAACTCTCTCTGCATTTCGGTCATCTGCTTCGCACCGTCAAGGAAAGTCTCACGGATGTCGTCAGGAAGTGAATCCAATGTAGCCTGAGAGATTATTACAGTATTCGGTGAACTGGTGTGATGTGTCACTGTGAGGTATTTCGCACTTTCATAAAACTTGTTGTCAACTATAATACCAAGTGAATGATCTAGTCCGTCGATCGTGCCCTGGGAAAGCGATGTAAAGACTTCACCCCAAGAAACAGGAACAGGATTAGCACCAA
>JAQWBH010000593.1 GCA_028707405.1 Parabacteroides sp.
CATCATTTTGACATTCTCACACGCGTTCAAACTCTGATCGCTACCAATTTTTATCATAATGCTATTCCCATAAACCACATCGATACCTGAAACGTCAATTGTCGTCAAGGCTTTTTCCAAAGAAGTATAGTCCACGTAGAAATCACCGGAATTAAGTATGTTAATCCAATCTCCGGAAACGTGTGCAATACCCTTATTGATGGCATCATAAAGACCTGAATCCTTTTCAGAACACCAGTAAGCCAATCTGTCAGCATATTCTTCTATGATTTCTTTGGTACCATCTGTGCTACCTCCATCTATCACAATATACTCCTTGTCTTTCCACGTCTGTGAAAAGAAACTTTCCATTGTTTGCCTAATATTCTTTACATCATTAAGAACAACTGTTATCACACTTATTTTACCGCACATTTTCCATCAGTTTGTTAATCTCAGCATTGATAATGCAATTCTATCGATTTTATTAGCTTGGTTCTCTTTTTTCACGTCAATCCTTTCAGTCTTTTCCATAATCTGCTATTGGTAAAAATGCCAGCAAAATTAATCCTCTTATGAAAGTATTATTTAAACCTGTCTCTTAGTTTTTCTTCAACCTCACACTTTTATACGTTACACATTTGCAAATGTAAATCATCATTTTTAAATTATCGGTATTGGAAAATTATTGGGATTTACTTACCATTCTTCTAATAAACATAGCAGGGTTTCCACCCCAAACTTCATCATCCGGTACATTTTTTACTACAACACTTCCTGCCGCAATAATTGCCCGGTCTCCGATATTGACTCCTTTACATATAATTGTTTTTGCACCTATGAAAACATCATTCCCTATATGAATAGGGCTTGATTTTGCCATCGCTACTCCATGATTTATTCTTCGTGCGTTATAATCTAACGCATGAAAATTGGAATCCATAATTAAACATCCTGCTCCAATAAGAGAATTCTTTCCAATAAAAATCCGATTTGTGCACTGTATCGACGTATTAGTAATTCCTACATTGTCATCAATATAAAGAGAAGCATCCTCTGATACTGAAATTTTTGAATACGAATCCTGACTAATTCCTCTATGGATACCTGAATAACAGACAAAACCATTACCTATTTTCACCTTGCTATTTCTATTAATTGAAAGTATTATATGACCATTAAGATGAAGACTGTTTCCAAAATTTACTCCTTTTAATATAAGAACACCTCTCGTATAGGCAGAGTTGAACAATGTATACAGATTGAACAATATCTTTTTTATGCACTTAATCGTTATTGCCAGAAAAAGGAATAAAATTTTCATTTTTCAATATGATAGTTTTTTATATCTTAAACTCATTTACCTTCTGTTTTTGTCAACTAAAATAAAAATGCCCCAATCATAAGAACGCCTTTTACTTAATCAACGTAGCTAATGTGGCTATCATTGTGGCAGTTGAAGCCGTAGAACTTCCTATTGTTAAAATTTCGGGCAACGATAACCCGGAATGTTTCGGTTTTGCTGGAACTACAATTTCGCAACCGGGTTGAGGTTTTATTCCTCTTCCCACTTTAGCTACCGTACCATTCATATAAATAATATAGGTATGGCCTTTCTTCGCAGTAGAGCTGTACCCGCCAGCTTGATCAATATAATAACTTAAGTTTTTGCCTTGACGGAACCCTACCGTATTCGGATACATTACCTCTCCATTTACCTTTACCGTTCCACTATACTGTGGTACTAAAATTCGATCTCCTTCACGCAAAACAATATCTTCATCTCCTCCAGGATTAGCAAGCGCCTTGTCTAATTCAATACCCACATAATAGGTATTTCCAATATCTAATTTATTGATATTCACAGAGTCTTTTCCTCCAGACTGCATTTGTGCCATCTTAATAACACTCTCCATGCGCAAACGCTCTTCTGGAGTAATCGTACGTTCCAATCGAGCCCCCTTAGGATACGCCATATTACTCAGCCCTCCGGCTTTCTTAATAACTTCACTAAGACGTTCGCTCTTACGAGATAACGTATATTTTCCATCAAAAACGACTTCACCTTCAACTGTCACATCCTTTTGTTCAAAATATCCGGGACTGCGACGAACTGTCACTACATCATAAGGCATCAATTTGAATCCAGGCTCTCCATCTATCACAAAACCATCTTTCAACGCAAAACTGAAAGTTTTAGCTATCTCATCAGAAGAAGTAGTCGCCTTCGGGTCCCTTATTCGTCTGTCTACATTCACATTTATTGTTGAAGCAGCATCTTTCAAACCTCCGGCTTGTAAAATAAAATCTTCCAAGGTTTCATTTTCAGCATAAGCATACGTTCCGGGATATACAACCTCACCCTTAATGGTCAATTCTTCATCTTTCTTGACATCACTTTTTCCAGGTATGTAAAGAACATCTTCGTTTCGTAATGGGATGTCTGCAACTTTTCCAGACATAATGCCTGCTACATCAACAGAAAGCACTTCCAAAGTACGGTCAGCTTTCATTCTGTGCATCACAGCGTGAGCTGAAAATGCATCTTCTGATAATCCGTCAGCATGTTCAATCAAAGTTCTAACACTGGTAATTTCTCCACCCACCTGATACTTTCCGGGACGCATCACGGCTCCTTTGACTTCTACCATATTTGAGAAACGCTGTAATACAGAATCTACACT
>JAQWBH010000138.1 GCA_028707405.1 Parabacteroides sp.
TGGATACCCCTTTCGTGGTGGCAAACCGGCATGCCATGCTCATGCTTCTCCTTTGAATGTTATTTATGCCTTGACAACTTCCTGCAATTCTTTTTTTTGCTGGGGATTGCATTATATGCTTGATGTTCGCAGTCGTTTCCCATCTGTTCAGGTAGCTTTTGAGAAATGGAAGAATTATTTGGTTTCTATGGGATATGGTTATAAATTAGGTATCGATTTGCCTGGTGAAAAAAGAGGTTTTATTCCTAACAGTAAGTATTACGATAAGTATTATCGAGGTCGCTGGAATTCATCAACAGTAATATCTGTTGCAATTGGTCAGGGAGAAATATTGGCTACGCCGCTACAGATATGTAATCTGGCGGCAACCATAGCAAATAGAGGATACTTTATTACACCACATGTAGTGACAGAAATACAGAATATGCCGTTGGATACTCTTTATACAAATAAACACTATACGATGGTTCGCCGTTCCGAATATGAGATCGTAGCTGAAGGTATGCGTCATGCTGTTTTAGGCGGTACATGCCGTGAGGCGGCAATGCCTGACATTGAAGTGTGCGGTAAAACTGGTACGGCCGAAAACTCACATGGCAAGGATCATTCGGCATTTATTGGTTTTGCTCCATATAATAATCCAAAGGTAGCTATCTGTGTATACGTTGAAAATGGCGGTTTTGGTGCAAAGTTCGGTGTTCCTATAGGTAAGCTGATGATGGAAAAATATTTGAAGGGAGAGATCCCTGAAAGTGATAAATATCTTGAAGAAGAGATGTCGAACGCAGTAGTATCTCCGAATGTATTATCTTTGCCTGAACGAAGAAGCGATGATGACATATAGAAATACAGAAATATGGAAGACTGTTGACTGGATAACGGTTCTGTTATATATTATTTTGGTAGTAGCAGGATGGTTCAGCGTTTGCGGCGCGAGTTATGAGTTTGATAGTGGAAGCTGGTTCGATCCTGCAGGGCGTCCTGGTTCGCAGTTGATTTGGATAATGCTGTCGGTTGGCCTGATTTTTGTAATACTCATGCTTGATAGTAATGTATATGATGTTTTTGCTTATATTATTTATGCAGGAATAATACTCTTGTTGATTGCGACTATCTTTCTGGCTCCCAATATTAAAGGGTCGTATTCATGGCTGGTTTTGGGCCCTGTACGTTTGCAACCAGCAGAATTTGCTAAGTTTGCAACAGCCTTGGCTGTCTCTAAGCTCATGAGTACTTATGGCTTTAAGCTGTCGGTACCGAAAAATTTTGCCACTGTCTTGGCTTTGATTTTTTTGCCGGTAATTTGTATTCTATTACAGAGAGAAACAGGATCCGCTCTCGTCTATCTTGCTTTTTTTCTAATGCTATATAGAGAAGGAATGTCCGGCTATTTTCTTTTGTTCGGCATATGTGTTGTTGTTTTCTTTGTTATTGTTATGAAGTTGGCGGGCGTTATGATTGGTGCTACAGTTCTGAGTGAACTGATTGTTTCATCAATTATATATACTATTACAATGTTATTGGTTATATTGACTAAAAAAGATTGGCGGACAGTTGAATATATGCTTATATGTGCAGCCCTAGCTTATTTGGGCGGATTTGTTGCATCTCGTTATATACCTATTGATTTTTCATGGATTTCTATCGGATTAGTATTGTTATCTTTGCTTTATCTTATCTGGCTTTCTATACGTAATTTGGTTTGGCATTATGCATTAGTCGCTGTTTTTGCTTTACTGTCGCTGACGTTTATGTACTCAGTCAATTATGTATTCAATGATATTTTGGAACCTCATCAGCAAGAACGTATTAAAGTTTCATTGGGTTTGGAAGACGATCCCACCGGTGCCGGTTATAATGTGAATCAATCAAAGATCGCTATAGGTTCAGGCGGCTTATATGGCAAGGGTTTTCTTAATGGAACGCAGACTAAATTGAAGTATGTTCCGGAACAGGATACTGATTTTATTTTTTGTACTATAGGGGAAGAGCAAGGATTTAGGGGTTCGGCACTCGTCCTTTTACTGTTTGGGGCATTTATTCTTCGTCTTTTTATTTTAGCCGAACGACAATCATCGGCATTTAGTCGCATTTACGGTTATAGTGTGGCGTCAATCTTTTTTTTCCACCTGGTAATTAATATTGGAATGGTTATGGGCTTGACGCCCGTCATAGGCATCCCTTTGCCTTTTTTTAGTTATGGCGGTTCTTCTCTCTGGGGTTTTACTATTCTACTTTTTATTTTTCTGCGTCTGGATGCTTCCAGAAGAGAACGATGATAAATTTTTATTTTGCTTTATCTACCCTAAATCCTATTTCTTGGATACCTGTTAGCAAACTATCACGCATTCCCTGTTTGAAGCTGAAAGTGTATTGTCCTGCATAAGGAAATTTGTAATGAGAAAGAATAGGTGAACTGTATTGAAAAAGCGATATTCCTCGTCCGTACCATTTACCATAATTGTCGGCAAGCATACATTCCACCGTGTCGCGTTTCAGTTGACCGATGGGTTGTTCCTGATTGCAAAATAGCCATAGGTTCTGATAAGGGTAGAGATTATTGTTACGGACTTCAAAAAATAGATTGTAAGAGACTGCAATATCGTCGATCATGAACGTAAAGTAGTACGTCTTGTTCTTTTCCCACGAGGCATTGTCAATCGATTGATACTGGTCATATACCGTTTCATTATCGCAGGAAAAGAATACAAGAAGAAATGCTAGAAACGCACAGTTCCTTTTAAGCTTCAGGTTTAACATCTGATTTTTCTTCAGGTTTGTTATTTGCTTTGGCAGGAGCATTTGACGGTACTGTTTTGTTGTTGCTGGAAATTTGCTTTTCATTATCCGGCCTGTTCATTTTTTTGTTTCGATTGTTATCCCTGTTATTGCCCCGATTGTTATCTCGGTTACTATTATCTTTATATTTAGGAGGCTTATTGTTGTTCCCTCCATTATTAGGCTGATTTTTATCTTTATTGTTATCGTGTATTGCTCTTTCGCTGTTCAAAGGTCGGCTGTTAGGTTTATTTTGTTGTTTGCTTGATTGTTGCATTTTATCGTTATTATCCGGTGTCGCCTCTTTTGGTACAGCATTGTTACCTGCATTATTTGAGGATATGCCTGTATTGTTGTTCCCGTTATGTTTCTTTTTTTTCTTTTTCACAGAATCAAAACGGGTGACGCTTTCTTGACCCAAGATATCTTGAGCATCTCGTTTTGTAGTCTGCTGTTTTGTATCTGCTTCCAAAGAGATAGGTTTTATTCCCTTCTTATTCATATTTATAATATCAAATGCACGATCTGCTGTTATAGTAATAAGGTTAGCTGCAAGAACCTTGTCCGTTGAGTATGTAAGCTCTCTTTTAAAGATGTCTGTCTTGAAATGGTAATAGGTGCTATCTTTTGTTTCCAGGGGAATCTCACGCGAAGGTAAACGTTTTTGTGCTTCGACATAGGCATCAACTTCATAGTTGATGCAACATTTCAGTTTTGCACATTGGCCAGCTAATTTTTGAGGATTCATAGATATATCCTGATAGCGGGCTGCGCCGGTAGCTACAGATACGAAGTTTGTCATCCAACTTGAGCAGCATAATTCTCTTCCACAAGGTCCGATTCCACCTATACGTCCTGCTTCTTGTCGGGCTCCGATTTGTTTCATTTCGATACGTACATGAAAAGTTTCCGCCAATACTTTAATCAGTTGTCGGAAATCAACCCGTTCGTCAGCAATATAATAAAAAATGGCTTTATTCCCATCTCCTTGATATTCAACATCACCGATTTTCATATTTAACCCTAGGTCTGATGCAATTTGCCGTGAACGAATCATCGTTTCATGCTCTTTCCCTTTTGCTTCCTGATATTTTTCAATATCGTTAGGCTTTGCTTTACGGTATATTTTTTTAGGTTCATAGCCTTCGCCGGTACGTAAATTGTTCTTTTTCATTTGAAGAAGAACAAGCTTTCCAGTTAGTGTAACAGTCCCTATATCATGCCCCGGACTAGCTTCAACTGCGACCAGATCCCCTTTTTCAAGTGGAATCTTAGAACTATTAAGATAATAGCCTTTTCTTGTATTTTTAAATTGCACTTCAACGTAATCAGTCATGTTCGCCGAATCCGGAACATCACACAACCAATCGTATGTGTTCAATTTATTATTTTGTATTTTACTGCATCCTTTCTGGCACATGCAGCAACTGCCTGTATTTAACTTGAAATCCATTGCTTCTAATTCTATTATATAAGTATGCAAATATACTTATTATTTTTCTTTTTATGGATATTTTCGTTTGTTGTTGTATTTTTCATGTATGAAAAGGAGCTTCTGATGTCTGCTGATTAAGATACTATAATAGTGTTCGATGGAGTTCCGAGAAGACCTGTAAAAAGGCATAAACACATCTCTGATGGTTACATGCTGGTGCGCTCAGCAGTGAGAAGTGGCCGGAAAATAGAATAGGAGGAAAAATATTTTATTTTCCTCCTATTCTACCTATAGAATATCTTATTATGGAATAAGATGATGACTTTTAAATACTTTATGAATAGCCTCTAATGCGTAATCAAGTTGATCCTTGGTGTGTGTAGCCATCAAGGAAAAACGGATAAGCGTGTCTTCCGAAGCTACAGCTGGTGAAACAACCGGATTAACAAAAATGCCGGCTTCGAATAATTCCTTTACAATAAGGAATGTTAAATCGTTATCGCGAATGAATAGTGGGATAATAGGTGTCGAAGTATTTCCAATTTCACAACCCATATTGCGAAAGCCGTCTAATGCGTAGTGGGTTAGGTCCCATAAGTGATCGATACGTTCCGGTTCACTTAACATAATATCCAGTGCAGCTCCCACAGCTGCGGTTGCTGCCGGCGTATTACTTGCACTGAATATATAGGAACGCGAATGATGACGCAAATAGTTTATAACAGATTCTTCAGAAGCTATGAATCCCCCGATAGAAGCAAATGATTTGCTGAAGGTTCCCATTATCAGATCAACGTCGTTTGTTACACCAAAGTGATTGCAGGTGCCACGACCATGATCGCCAAAGACTCCAATACCGTGTGCTTCATCCACCATGATGCTGGCATCATATTTTTTTGCTAATGCTACTATTTCAGGCAGTTTGGCAACATCCCCTTCCATACTGAACACACCATCGGTGACAATGAGTTTGACCTTATTGGGTTCACATTTCTGAAGTTGTTTTTCCAGCGACTCCATGTCGTTGTGCTTGTATTTCAATTTGGTAGAGAAAGAAAGTCTGTGACCATCAATAATGGATGCGTGATCACGTTCATCCCAAAGAATATAATCTTCGCGCCCGGTAATACAGGAGATAACACCTAAATTTACCTGGAACCCCGTTGAATAGATGATGGCATCTTCTTTCCCAACAAATTCAGCCAATCTTTTTTCCATTTGCACATGTAAATCCAATGTTCCGTTTAAAAAACGGGATCCGGCGCAACCTGTACCATATTTTTTTACGGCTTCGATCGCAGCCTCTTTAACTTTGGGGTGATTTGTTAAGCCTAAATATGCATTGGAACCGAACATCAGAACTTTCTTCCCATCGATCGTTACTTCTGTATCTTGATCACTTTCGATCATTCTGAAGTAAGGATAAATGCCTGCAGCCATTGCACGCTGAGGCGCATCATACTTTGATAGTTTCTCTTGTAAAAGCTTCATATTTTATTAATGCAGAGAATGTTATTCTCAATATTTGTTATTCATAAAAGAATGCATTTCGTATCCACAAACAACCAAGTAGACTACAAAAACAATCGCAAAAGTAATAAAAAAAAAACTTATAGTAGTCCAAATGCATTAAAAGTTTTACAAAAGCATTAATTTTGCAGCTAAAACATATAAAAAAATATGACAAACAAGCAAACTACCGACATTCGAGTAATTATAAACCCCATCTCCGGTGTTGGATCTAAGCGTGCAATTCCTAAAATAGTGGAAAATGCATTCGCAAAAGATAAATATAACGTAGAGATCTTTTTTACTCAATATCAGGGCCACGCTAAAGAATTGGCAAAAGCTGCTTTAGAAGGAGGTATTAAACGCATTATTGCGGTTGGTGGTGACGGTACGGTGAATGAAGTCGCTCAGGCTTTAGTTCATTCGGATGCTGTTTTAGGTATTATTCCTAAAGGTTCAGGTAATGGCTTGGCTCGTGAACTTCATATTCCTATGGATGTAAAGCGTGCTATGGAAGTGATTGTCCGTGGAAATGAAACGGTAATAGATTGCTGTAAAGCAAATGACCGTGTATTTTTTTGTACTTGTGGCGTGGGGTTTGATGCTGCTGTGAGTCTTAAATTTGCTGGAGAGAAGCATCGCGGATCTCTTACTTATATTAAAAACACGATAGAAGAATATTTGAATTATAAACCGGAGGTATATGATTTGCTGATTGATGAGCAGATGGTACAGGAAAAAGCTTTTCTTATAGCTTGTGCTAATGCCTCTCAGTATGGAAATAATGCATTTATTGCTCCTCACGCCAGTGTTCGGGATGGTTCTATGGATATCACAATTTTAGCTCCATTTACTCCATTGGATATAGCGCCACTGGCTATTCAGTTGTTTACAAAAAAAATTGATCGTAATAGTAAGATTAAAACATTTAGAGGTAAATCAGTTTCAATTATTCGCCAGAAACCAGGTGTGATGCATCTTGATGGTGAGCCTGTTATGGTCGATAGTCGCATTGACATATCTGTAATTCCAAAGTCGTTGCATGTTTTCACGCCTGAGAGTGTTTCATTTTCGGATGATGTTTTGAATCTTTTTGATGATATCTCTGGCTTTTTCAATAGAGAATTTACTCACATTTTTAAGTAGAAAGTGCGCGTAAGTGTTTTGTATTCTTCTGTGTATTGATTGTGCTCGTATTCAATTGTTAAATTATCGTATGTTGGAACCTGATATGTGGGTGACAGCTCGATGAGGAATCTTTTAGGAGTAGCGTCCGGATGTGGACAGACGTCAGTGCGACGGCATGTATAAAGTTTACAATCGATGGCTGCTTCCAAAATAAGACCTAGCTGTTCATAAGGAAGAATTAATGCTAGACGCCCTTCAGGAGCAAGTATATGGCGACAATTTTTAATTAAGTCTGTTGCCGTTAGTGCATCAGAATGGCGGGCTGTACTTCGCTTCATATCAGGGCATTTGAGTGAATCGATAAAAAAAGGAGGATTTGAAGCTATTAGGTCATAAGTTTTTTTGCAATGTTCGGAGTATTGCATGAAAGCTTCGTGGTAAACATTTATGCGTTGCGAAAATGGGGATGCTAGGGCATTTTCTGTAGCCTGAAGGCAAGCGTCGCCATCAACATCAATGGCATCAATAAGGGCTTTGCTTTTTTGCGCTAGCATTAGAGCAATAAGTCCGCTTCCTGTGCCTACATCTAAAATGTTTTGAGAGTTTCTTGTTTGGATCCAAGCGCCAAGTAGAACGCCGTCGGTACCTACTTTCATAGCACATTTATCATGTTTGACTGTAAATTGTTTAAATTGGAAGTGAGTATTTGACATAATTGTAAAATGTGTTTGCAAATGTAGTCAGATTGGGTTTGAAAATTGTAACTTTGTCCCGCTTATTTTGATGACAGTGATTTATAGATATGAAAAAAGATAAAAACGAAATATTAGTAGAAGAGTCTTACTCTGAGATGGATGAAAATATCGGTATTGTAATGCCAATATTGACAGAATGTGATATTGACGAGGATTTTTCTGAAGGAATAGAGAATCTAGGAGATAAATTGCCTATACTCCCACTTCGTAATATGATATTGTTTCCGGGGGTGGCTCTTCCGGTAATGATCGGGCGCACTAAATCTATGCGGTTGGTTAAAGAAGCTACGCGTAAGAAAAATATGATCGGCGTTGTTTGTCAGAAAGAAGAAAATACGGAAGATCCCGATTATAAAGATTTATATTCTATCGGCGTTGTTGCTGATATTATTCGCGTTTTAGAAATGCCCGATGGTAATACCAGTGTTATCCTGCAGGGTAAGAAAAGGTTCAGATTGGAGGAATTGACAGAAACTGAGCCATTTTTGAATGGAAGAGTTACGCTACTAGAAGATACAAAACCGGAGAAGAGTGATCGCGAGTTCGAAGCTTTGATTTCAACGATTAAAGATCTGACTATAAAGATGCTTAGTGCGTCAGGCGAACCGCCTCGCGAGGTCATTTTTTCTATTAAAAACAATAAGAATGCTTTTTATCTGATTAACTTTTCGTGCTCCAATGTGCCATGCGGGGCAGCTGAAAAAGAAGACCTTTTGTTGATTGATGATTTGAGAGACCGGGCTTATCGTTTGATGTTTATTCTGAATAGAGAATATCAGCTGATCGAATTGAAAGCCTCGATTCAGATGAAAACACATGAAGACATTAATCAACAGCAAAAAGAGTATTTTTTGCAGCAGCAAATAAAAACGATCCAAGAAGAGTTGGGTGGGAATATTAATGATATAGAGATAAAGGAACTACGAGAGAGATCTGTTAAGAAAAAATGGCCGAAAGCTGTAGCTGCTATTTTTGAAAAAGAGCTGAATAAGCTCGAACGTATTCATCCCCAATCACCAGATTATTCTATTCAAACGCAATACGTCCAGACCATCGTTAATCTGCCGTGGGAAGAATATAGTAAGGATAATTTCAATTTGGCTCATGCTCAGAAAATACTTGATCGTGATCATTTTGGTTTAGAGAAAGTTAAAGAACGTATAATTGAACACTTGGCGGTATTAAAACTCAAAGGCGATATGAAGTCACCGATTATTTGTCTTTATGGTCCTCCAGGTGTGGGTAAAACATCTTTGGGTAAGTCTATTGCAGAAGCGTTACATCGAAAGTATGTGCGTATATCTTTGGGGGGGATGCATGATGAAGCCGAGATTCGTGGTCATAGGCGGACATATATTGGAGCAATGTGTGGACGAATTTTACAATCAATACAAAAAGTCGGAACATCAAATCCTGTGTTTGTACTAGATGAAATAGATAAAGTATCAAATGATTTTCATGGAGATCCTGCCTCTGCATTGCTCGAAGTTCTTGATCCGGAACAAAACAGCACCTTCCATGATAATTATTTAGATATTGATTATGATTTAAGTAAAGTATTGTTCATTGCAACAGCCAATAATTTAAATACAATCTCTCAGCCGCTTTTGGATAGAATGGAACTAATTGAGGTGAGTGGATATATTATGGAAGAGAAGGTTGAGATAGCGGCTCGCCATTTGATTCCTAAGGAGATGGAGACGAATGGTATTCCGAAGAAGAAAGTGAAGTTCCCAAGGAAAACGCTAGAGGCTATTATCGAATCTTATACACGCGAAAGTGGTGTTCGTGAGTTGGATAAAAAGATTGCCAAGATTATGAGGAGGTTAGCGAGAAAGATTGCTTCAGATGAAAGTGTTCCGACGCAGATGATGCCTGAAGATTTGCATGAATACTTGGGAGCTATAGAATATACGCGCGACAAATATCAAGGCAACGGCTATCCCGGCGTTGTCACAGGGTTGGCGTGGACATCTGTAGGCGGTGAGATATTGTTTGTTGAATCGAGCTTGAGTAAAGGTAAAGGATCAAAACTAACGATAACCGGCAATTTGGGCGATGTAATGAAAGAATCAGCTATGCTGGCTCTAGAATATATTCATTCGCATGCATCCATGTTTGATATTCCTGAAGAGATGTTTGAGAACTGGAATGTTCATATTCATGTGCCCGAAGGCGCTATTCCAAAGGACGGTCCTAGTGCTGGTGTTACTATGATTACCTCGTTAGTTTCATCTTTTACTCAGCGTAAGGTGAAAAAAAATTTAGCCATGACCGGTGAAATTACATTGCGGGGAAAAGTACTTCCTGTAGGTGGAATCAAAGAAAAAATTTTGGCAGCCAAGAGAGCAGGTATTAAGGAACTGATATTGTGTAAAGAAAATAAGAAAGATATTGAGGAGATAAACCAAGAATATCTGAAAGGATTGACATTTTATTATGTTGATGACATTAAAGAAGTAGTTGACCTGGCTCTTTTAAATGAAAAGGTGGAGCATCCGTTGTTTTAATATAAGATTGATACCCAAGATAACTTTTAATGCGCTGTTAATGATTTTGTTTTAGTTTATAAGAGATAGAGTGGAAATACAAAATTAGAATGAAATGAATGCTACATCCAGTTAAATTTCAAAGAGTAATTGCTGTAATTTGTTTTGTGGAAATTTTGATAACTTTTTTTGTACCTGTCGATTGTATCAAACTGATAGATAAAAGTTAATTTTGCAAAACCTCTTTTTGCTTAGAAGGTAATGATAAATCTGAAGTTGTTGAGAAATTAATAGTGATTGAATTAATGAAAATGTTTGCAAACATCATCCGTTGGTTGTCGTCACAGACGCATCTGTACTTTTTGTTTGGAATTTTGTTTATGATTCCGAATATTGTATTGTTTGTAACAGACCCTCAACCTGTCACAGCTGCTATTGCTTCATTGCTGCTGCCTTTGGCTTTCTGGGGCGTTTTATTGTTGATTACGCGTAAACCGGGAATTGTAGTGCTTTGTTTACTTCCTAAAGTTATTCTGGATGGTGGACAGTTGGTATTGTTGAAGCTTTTTGGGCAGTCGGTGATTGCAGTCGATATGTATTTGAATTTGACAAGTTCGGATGCCTCTGAGGCCAGTGAGTTATTGGAAAACATCGGATTAATTATCGGGTGCGTATTTTTGTTTTATACTCTTCCTACGTTATGGTTGGCAATTCGTTCGGTACGATTGAAAGATAAATTGCCGGATGTTTTTCGCAAAAAAATGGCGTTTTCCAGTTTATCGTTATTTTTGATTGGTATTGTGCTTTGTTTTATGTCTCCTTTGCAAGATTATCGTTTTTCTCTAAAGAACGATGTTTATCCTGTGAATGCTTTCTATAACCTCTATTTTGCA
>JAQWBH010000139.1 GCA_028707405.1 Parabacteroides sp.
TATGTCGGGAAATACTTATTTAATGTCAGTAAATAGCTATTTGATGCTGCAAAATAACTAATATCTCCTGAACGGACAATCTTTACTCCCTTATACTTCTTACTATTTATATGAAACTATTACAAAATACCTAAGCAGAAATAACGAATCTTATAGGAAGAATTTAGAATTATGCAGTATTTAATATCACTTTACGATTGAATCGCGAAGCACCAGCAGTCCTTCGGGTCCCATATTAAACAACAGATCCACAATACTCAAATTAGGCAGAAAGCCATATTTCTTCTGAAAGACCTGATAATAAAGTTTGGGACGGAACGCGGGATCATCCGTCTCATGCTTTGGTCTGATAATTTCACGAAAATCATGGTCTACTTGTGGAAGGTAGGAGTTAGTATATACAATATTAGGCGTAAGATCAAGCAGCCGACAAACTGTCTGCTGTAATTCTTCATTAAAATCGAACAAAAACTCATACTTTTTTTGGTAAAACGGCGCAAAATCCTCTTCATAATATTCAAAGAACGGACTCATACTATATGCTGAGACAAGTGCATTCCAATGTAAATGACGCCAATGACCGTGATTGGAAATACGTATATCTTTAGTAAGGCATTTTAGTGTATCCGTTTTTTCTATTGGAACAGACAGCGCAAGCGGTCCTCCTGCCGATGCTATAACACAGCGATTACGATAAGTTTGTTTCAAATAATTCTCGGCCGTTTCCATACGCACCTCATCATACTCACAAAACTTGCAGTATTGCTGTATAGGACCTAAATATGCCGTTGACAAATAAACTACCTGCATCTCAATTCACCCATTTAAAAAGATGTTGTTTATCCTTACTGTACCAGCAGAGCAGTATATTTCCAATAATATGACTGCGCGGAATAAATCCCAAATGGCGGGAATCGACAGCGCCAGTGCTGTTATCAGAAAGAATCCAGTAATAATCTTCATCAAAATAGAAAAATGAAGTTTCGCGTCCGTCTATATACAGCTTATCTTTATCGAAATGCGCCATATTTCCAGTCTCATGATAAATGGCATCTTTACAAGCAACCAACGAGATTGCATCCAATCTGTAAGCCATTCCCTTACGGGGAACGATAAGCGTATAGCATTCGTCTTTGTATTTCCGAAAGCCATTGTTTGTCTCAGCATCCATCTGCCGCCGCAAGTTGTTTTCCTCAGGGACAGTCAATTTTAAATAAAACGAGTCAGGAGCAATCTTCCTATCGCGTAACGGGATATTGAGACTGTGCAGCAGTTTCATAAAGTTCACTTCTATACTATTATCAACAACATATGTATTATAGGTATGCGGTGAGTTCGGAAGCAAATGTCCATTGATGACATATCCCTCGCCACTGGCCACAATCGTGTCGCCCGGCACTGCGATGCAACGTCCTAACAGGAGCGGTGTATGAAGAGTGTCTCTCAGAAGCGGACTGCTGAACAGTACGGCCCTGCCTTTTCCGGGATTATTCTTGATCCGCAGCTTATTCACCAAGATACAATCGCCTTCATGCAACGCCTTTTCCATCGTCTGTGTAGACACTCTGTAGGACGCTACACAATATTGGCGTACGCACAGAACAAAACCTACAGCGACGACCAATGTTGCAATCCACTTCAAAAAAGATATAAGGCGTTGTTTCATGAGATCAATCCGGGCTTGCCCATCGGAACATTCTGTTCCAACGAATTCCACCGTTAAACAAACTCTTGTCTTTATCTATCGAAAGCCATATCATGATAGGTTTGCCGACAATATGATCCTCAGGAACGAAACCCCAATAACGGCTGTCGGCACTATTGTGACGATTATCTCCCATCATCCAGTAATAGTCATATTTGAATGTATAAGTCGAAGCGGCTTTACCATTGATGAAGGCCTGCCCGTTTCGAACCTGAAGCCGATTATTCTCATAATTTCCTATGCAACGACCATAAAGTGCCAGTGTGCGTTCGTTGAGTTGAATCGTTGCACCCCGTTTCGGGATCCACAACGGACCGAAGTTGTCGCGACTCCATCCGGTTTTATAGCCTACCGGATAAGTAGCCCCGGCCCATGTATCAGGCTCAATAATAATCTTCTTAATGATAGGAAGTTTGCCTGCAATCTGCAAAGATGCTTTTGTAAGGGGAAAATGATAAACCGGATTATAAGACCCGTTTTCGTTCTTTGGAAAACCCAAAAAGGCAAGTATTTCCTTGTTTGCATTGCCGTCAGACACGAGCGTGCGATCATCTTTACTTATGCCCAACAACTGAAACTGCTCTTCACTCATCAATGAGCCATCGGTTTCGAGGAAGTAATTAAACTGCATCTTCTCCGGATTTTTCAACGCTCTGCTATTAATATATACTTGATTGTTGCGGATACTGACGGTATCACCCGGCAGACCAATGCATCGTTTCACATAATTCTCGCGTTTGTCGACAGGGCGATAAATAACGTCGCCAAAAGTAACCTTATCCATATATATCCGATCGCGTCCGTATTCATCAATCAACGTATAATAGTCCGGATTTTGTTGTTTGATAGCTACCGTATCGCCGGCTGGGAAGTTGAATACTACAATGTCGTTACGTTTTACATGCCCTGTTCCTTTCACCCGCTTGTAACCCCACTGCGGCCATTCAATATACGACTTGCAATTGAGAACCGGAAATGTGTTTTGCACCAACGGAAAGGATAAAGGCGTGTTTGGGACACGTGGCCCGTAACTCAGCTTGCTCACGAAAAGGAAATCACCTACCTGCAAAGATTTCTCAAGCGATGAACTTGGAATTTGGTAATTCTGAAAGATGAACAGATTAATGAGGTAAACAGCTACTAAAGCGAAAAGGATATCGTCGACCCATTCTAGTGCATTACGCAGGCTCGGGTTTTTTACGTTTTTCCATGCACCCCACGGAATATATTTAGTAAGGAAGATATCAAACAACACAATCAAACCTAACAACAACCACGCATTCTGCATCCATAAAGCGAATAATGTGTATAAAACACTCCAGATAGCAAACTTTATCCATTGATTCTTAGGAAACTTCTTCATCGTCTTTCTATTTATAAATTGTTAGAAACTATACATATCATTCATGCCGAGGAACCCTTTCTTTCCGGCAGTAAATTCGGCCGCCAGAACAGCGCCCAAAGCAAGCCCTCTGCGATTCTTAGCGTCATGCTTTATGCTAATGATATCTGCATCCGATTCGTAGGTTATTTCATGAATTCCGGGAACTTCTCCTTCGCGTATTGCATGAATACTGATATCCGAAGGTTGTCCGGCTGTCTCAAGTTTCCAGTCCTCTTTGCGATCTATATTATCAATTATTCCTTCGGCCAGTGTGATAGCAGTTCCGCTTGGGGCATCAAGTTTGTGGACATGATGGGTCTCAGTAATGCTGACATCGTAGGCCGGAAAATTGTTCATGATACGTGCCAGATACTTATTAAGCGCAAAAAAAATGTTCACCCCGATACTGAAGTTCGAAGCGTAGAAAAATGTCTTTCCTTCATTCTGGCATAGCGCTTTTACCTCGTCTAAATGTGAAAGCCATCCTGTTGTTCCTGAAACGACAGCAACACCTGCTGCAAAACACTTCATATAATTGTCAAAAGCCGTTGCCGGAGTAGTGAACTCAATAGCCACATCGGCACTCTTGAATTTTTCCGATTCGAAATCTCCCTGATTGCTTATATCAATAATGGCAACGATCTTATGCCCTCTATTGATGGCAATCTGTTCGATGGTCTTGCCCATTTTTCCGTACCCGATAAGTGCTATATTCATAACTTTACCTGAATTAATCTTTTCTTCATCTAAAAACGATGCAAAGATAAGAATTATGATTAGATTTGTGACATAAATCTTAACTGATGAATGAAATGGAACGTTTATTACATTATGTTTGGAAATACAAACTCTATGGAGTTGCTCCATTGAAGACTACGAAGGGGAAAGCTCTGCAGATTATTGATCCCGGAATAGCAAACAATGACGCCGGTCCGGACTTTTTTAATGCAAAAATCAGAATCGACCATACATTGTGGGCAGGAAGTGTCGAGATTCATGAAAAAGCTTCCGACTGGCTGCTTCACCATCACGACAGAGACAAAGCTTATGAAAGTATTATTCTACACGTAACAGGTTGCAATGATCTGGAACTAGAACGACCATCTGGCGAACATGTTCCGCAACTGGTGCTGACAATTCCAGAATCCGTAAAGCGAAATATCGAATGGCTGCTTTATCGCGATACAGCATTGCCTTGCCAGGCTCACATTTATACACTGGACTCCTTACATATCCGCTCTTGGCTTGACGCTTTACTTAGCGAACGACTGGAAAGAAAAACAAAAGACATTCTTTCTCTTCTAGAACATTACAAAAACGATTGGAATGAAGTCTTTTACATCATTCTAACGCGTTCCTTCGGATTCGGTATCAATAGTGACGCCATGGAACGTCTTGCCCGCAGCCTGCCTCTTCACTGCATACAGAAACAGCGTGGAAGCTGTTCGCAAGTAGAAGCGATGTTGTTCGGACAAGCCGGTATGCTAACTGAAAAAAAAGGTGATGCTTATTATCGTTTCTTACAACAAGAATACAACTTTCTGAGTCACAAGTACGGACTGACATCTATTGATCACTCTGTGTTCAGGAATCTCAGACTGCGCCCATACAATTTCCCGTATCTCAAGATTGCTCAGCTTGCGGCTATTTGGATACAGCATGACACGCTGTTTTCAATCATGCTCAATGCCAACAATATGGGTGAAATAAAGAAGCACCTAAGACTTTCTCCTTCAGAATATTGGACAACGCACTATCACTTTAATATCGAATCGGCAAAGAAAGAAAAACTATTGGGCGAAAATGCCATGAACACATTGATCATTAATGCCGTGGTACCCATTTTCTTTGCTTATGGCCTTCACAACAAATTACCTGAATATTGTGAAAAAGCAACACACATCCTGCAATATCTTCCGCCGGAAAAGAATACCATTGCTTCGGCATTCAACATGGCCGGCATTACATGCAACAATGCCGGCGACACACAAGCTCTCATCCAATTAAAACGCGAATATTGCGAAAAAAAGAAATGCCTCTTTTGCCGGATTGGATTCCGGTTACTCAAAGAAGACATACAACTGTAACAACACGACTGTGTAAATGATTAACCACATTGAAAATCCATTTATTCAAATCGCCAAGCTGATTTACTAATTGTTTACAAACCGGATATCATCTGTCTCAATCGCGTTTCGGCCATCTTTAAGTTATATTTAAAGTTGGTGAGTCTTGTCGATGATTGTGCATAGCTTTCTTGCGCCTGATGTACTTCAAGCGAAGTGGTCTGCCCGAGTTTCAAACGTTGCAGGCAAATATTCATATTCTCTCGAGCCAGTTCATTATTTTGTTTTTCAATCTGTATCAGTTGGTGCTGACTCTCGAAATCATTGTAGGCATTCTGAAAGTCCTTATTTATCTGTAATCGTGTATTATCCAAATTATACTGTGCTATAAGTAACTCGCTCTTGGCTACAGCTGTTTTCCTTTTTGTTTCACCAGCTGTATACAGCGGAATCGAAAGTGTTCCACCCCCTTGTAAACCAAAAGAACGGTTGTTTTTCGTTCCGCCTTGTGAATTGTCAGTATTAGAAAAGGAGTAACCGCCTTGAAAATTAAGTTTCGGAGCCCCGTTTTTCTTGGCTTCATTCACCGAGAGCTTGGCTATATCAATTTGTTTTTTCAATGCCAGAAGATCGGCGTTGGATGACTCAAGTTTCATCAACATCTCGCCCTTGTCAGGAATAATAGACAATGGGATCGTGTCGGACACCACTAACGTTGCAGACGGATCGTTACCAACGAGTATATTCAATGCTTTTTGTGCTTCGCTGATAGCATATTTCTGAGTGATTGCATTTTCTTGTGCAACATTCAGATCAATCTGCGACTGTAGCAGTTCGGTCTTCGCCATTGTCCCGGCATTGAAACCTGTCCGGGCAATGAGTTCACGCTGCTTGTTATAATTGATTATTTCATTAATAGAGTTGAGCTGTTCATTCTGTCTTACAATATTAAAATAAGCTTCCACAACATCATACATCACAGCCAGCACATCAGCATTAAACTGTAGCTCGCCCAATGTCTCTATTTCAGAGAGTCTTTTCTTTGTGACAAACATTTTGCCACCATCATAAAGCGTCCACGAAAGCATAGCATTCGCACCAGCGGTTGTACTCAACTGTGAAGAATAGGTGTTAACCACTCCCGATGAAAGTTTCTGATGGATATTGTTGTAGCTAACCTCTCCCGAACCATTGAGAGTGACTGTTGGCAGCATTCCAGCATTGCCACGGGTGTTGTTCAGTTTATCAATGTTGGCATTACTACGAGAGACAAGAATATTAAAATTTTTCTTCAGTGCCTGATCAATAGCCTGTTGTAATGAAAGCGTCTGAGCTTGCATCCCAATAGAGAAAAATAAAAGAAAACATAATACCTTTTTCATTGCTTATACTTGTTTTTGCTGGAAAGAACCATATACATGACAGGAATAACAAACAGGGTAAGTACCAACGAAAACAATAGTCCGCCGACGACAACTGTACCCAACGGTGCGCGACTCTGAGCGCCCGAACCCAGCGACAAAGCTATTGGCAAACATCCGAAGAAAGTGGCCAACGAAGTCATCAAAATCGGGCGGAATCTTGCCGAAGCCGCTTCGAAAGCTGCCACTTTGCGATTCATTCCCAGCTTTCGCTTCTGATTGGCAAACTCAACAATAAGAATACCATTCTTTGTCACGATACCTATCAACATAATCATGCCTATCTCAGAAAAGATATTCAACGTCTGTCCGCAAAGCCACAACGACAACATTGCTCCAGCCACAGCCATGGGCACTGTCAGCATGATGATGAATGGATCACGGAAACTTTCAAACTGCGCAGCCAAAATCAGATAAATCAGCAGCAATGCCAAGATCAAAGCAAAAGAAATATTTGAACTGCTCTCGGCCAAGTCTCGTGACGAACCTGAAAGATCCGTATTGAATGATTCATCAAGTAACTTATGTGCTATACGTTCCATTTCATTGATACCTTCCCCTAAAGTCTTTCCTTTCTCCATATTGGCCGACACAGTAGCTGATTTGTAGCGGTTGTAATGATAAATAATAGACGGATTACTGTCTTCTTTTGTTTTCACAAGATTATCGAGTTGTATCATCACTCCTGAAGCCGATTTAACATACAGACTGGTAATATCTGCCGGCTTGTTACGATCTTCCTTAGGCACTTGACCAATAACATAATACTGCTTGTTATTTTTCAGGAAATAAGCATAACGCGTTCCACTATATGCCAAGGAGAGTGTTTTTGAAATATCCTTTATACTTACACCCAAGCTGTTTGCTTTAAGCCTGTCGATCGTGATGTTTATCTCGGGCTTGTTGAATTTCAAGTCTACGTCAAAATTACTGAAATAAGGACTATTCTGAACTTCGTCCATAAACTTCGGCAACACGGCACGCAGCTTTTCAAAATCGAGATTCTGAATAACAAATTGTACCGGAAGTCCCCGTGATGCAAAAGTGGATATCGTCGGTTCCTGACTGGCGATGATTTTTCCATCCGGAATAGAAGAATAAATCTTCGACAACTTGTCATATATCTTGTCTTGCGACATCCGTCTTTCTGAAGGATCTTTTAAAAAAGTGAGGACCGTTCCCGTATTGGCACTAGTGTTTCCGCCACCCGAATAGCGCGCAACAACATCTTTAATTCCTTTTATGGAATCCATACTAATTTGGGCCACCTTATCAATAAGCTTCTGATTGTAAAGATACTCCGTTCCTTCAGGAGCTGTAATACTTGTGCGCAGATAACTATGATCTTCCAAAGGGGCCAGTTCTGATTTCAACGCTTTAGAAAGCGAAAAAATGAGAACAACGCAGAATCCCAGTATGGCAAAAGCCACCCACTTATTCTGAAGGAAAAAGCATAAAAGCTTTTGATATCCTTTTTCCATACCGGTGAAGAAAGGTTCACTTTTTACATAAAATTTGGAATGATGTGAAGCTGAACCTCCCAAAAAAACATTAAGTACCGGCGTCAATGTCAATGAGACCAAAGCCGAAATCAATACAGCACAAGCCACAACAATCCCAAACTCACGAAACAATCGCCCGGTAAATCCCTGAAGGAAAATGACCGGGACGAACACAATAGCCAAAGTCAGCGAAGTGGAGATAACAGCAAAGAATATCTCACGTGTTCCTTCAAAAGCCGCCTGCCATTTATCCATACCTCGTTCGATGCGTTTAAAGATATTCTCGGTGACAACGATCCCGTCATCTACAACCAGACCAGTCGCTAATACAATTCCAAGTAGTGTAAGTACATTGATTGAAAAACCGAACACGTACATGATAAAGAAAGTCCCGATGAGCGACACCGGAATATCCAGCAAAGGACGAATGGCAATAATCCAATTTCTGAAGAACAGGAAAATAATAATGATGACCAGTGTGATGGCTATTATCAACGTTTCAACAACATCCTTTACAGACTGTTGGACAAAAATGGATTTGTCGCGTGCCACATTCAGTTCCATCCCTTTTGGCATTGTCTTTTTGATCTGGTCAAAACGCTTATAGAATTCTTTAGCAATCTGAATATCATTAGCTCCAGGCAACGGGATCAGGTTAAGCATCACACCCGGCGTACCGTTAATGTTCGATCCGGATTCATCATTTTGCGCCCCCATAGAAGCTTCACCTATATCACTTAGGCGTACCACCTGACTGTTACTTTCCTTGACAATCATATTGTTGAAATCGTCTTCCGTAGTAAGTCTGCCACTCGTCTTAAGCAACAATTCAGTCGAATTGCCCCTTATTTTGCCAGCTGGCATTTCCACATTCTCTGACGTAAGGGCATTACTGACGTCGGAAGCCGTAACGCCATAAGCAGCCATTTTTTCCGGATTAAGCCACAAACGCATAGCCGGCCGCTGTTGTCCAAAGATACTAACCGAACTGACTCCCGGAATTGTCTGCAATCGTTCCTGAAGCACATTCTCGGCATAATCGCTTAGCTCGATAGCACTCATCAGGCTGCTCTTGACCGTCAGCATGATGATCGGATCAGCATCGGCATCAGCCTTAGTTACAGTAGGCTGAGCATCGATATCTTGTGGTAGTGTACGTGTAGCCTGCGAGACTTTATCACGCACATCGTTAGCTGCCTTCTCAAGATCTGTCCCCAAATTGAATTCCACCGTGATTCTGCTTGAGCCAATTGACGATTGTGAAGAAATGGATTTTACCCCTTCAATACCATTGATCGACTTTTCCAGCGGCTCGGTGATTTGTGATTCGATAATTTCGGAGTTTGCCCCTGAATAACTCGCCTGCACTGTGATAACAGGCGGATCGATAGCAGGATAAAGTCGTACTCCCAGAAAATCGAAACCTACAAATCCCATCAATATAATGATCAGGCTCAGTACAACAGAAGCAACAGGTCTTTTTAAAGCAATATCTGAAATAACCATAGTCTTTCTGTTTTACCTTTTTATATTAGAGTATTTCAACTTGTCGCCTTCTTTCAAAAACATTATCCCGGAAGTGATAATAGTATCGCCGACTTCCAGTCCGTCAGTTACTTCTATCATTGACGACTTGCGTATACCCGTTTTGATATCTGTAAAATGGGCTTTTCCGTGTTGTGCAACAATCACACTCTTGTTTTCTTCCTCTGGAATGATAGCGTGCGACGGAATCATAAGTGCTTTCGGATTACTGCCAAGTTGAAGATTAACGTTAGCAAATGCACCCGGAATAAGTTCTTTAGAAACTGATGAAAGTATCGCTCTAACCTTCAGATTACGTGTTGAATTATCAATTCCCTGCTCAGTGGCAATAACCGTTGCTTCAAAATTCTTATCGCTATTGGCCATCGTGAAGTGCACTTTCATTCCGACAGAAATAATCGGACCATATTTCTCAGGGACATAAAAGTCAAGTTTTATTTTCTGATTAGTGCGTATTATAGCCAACAGAGTAGATGCGCTCACGACAGCGCCGACACTGATGTCTCGCAAACCAATAGTTCCATCAAAAGGCGCTCTCACCTCCGTTTTACGTATTAGTGCCTTTTCCTCGGCAATATCCGCCCTGATCGTGTTAACCTGTAAAAGCGTCTGTTCGTATTCATTTTGACTGATCCCGTTCACTCTCAGTAGTTGTTTCTGTCTTTCTAAAATACGCTGCTGTATATCGAGCTGCGATTCCATTTTCATCAACGACGCTTGTAGATCAGCATCATACAACTTTACCAACAATGTACCTTCCTTGACAAATTTTCCTTCAGGTAAATTTACTATAGTGATTCGTCCAGCCACTTCGTTCTTTAGTTCCACATCATTAAATGCAGCTAATTCGCCGGTGACTGTTATTTCCGACAACAAAAAAGAAGGCGACACAATAAATGCATCCACTTTCTTCTGAACCTTTTCTTTGCCTTCATGCTTCTTTTCGCTCGTCTTAGTAAAAGCGACCTTAATGAAAAAAACAGTCAACAGTATAAGTACAATAGCAATTACAAAATTTACTTTTTTCATGGATTATAATCTCTCTCTCCTATTTTGTCATACTTTAAATTGGACTTTAGACGACAAATAAAATAGAAAGTTTAATACAAGTGATCTGTATTTTCATTTATTAACGAACAAAATGATTCATGTTGATACTGGAAAAGAAAAAGGCTCTCTATAACATAAAACTATTATGCGCAATGTTAAATAAAACTACTTTTCATCCCTGCATAAGTCAAAGTCAATTGATGCATTGCTCTTGTTGCCGCAACATAAAGCATGTTTTTTTCCATCTCCGAATTGTAATTTCTATCTGTTGTTTGCGGAATAATAACTTTGTCAAACTCCAA
>JAQWBH010000594.1 GCA_028707405.1 Parabacteroides sp.
CTAATTATAATCTCCTGTTTTGTATACATACTTATCATTCGTTATGAACGAAGTTGTTCCGTTCAAGTTTGTAAGTGGTATACTTTTCGATTGAAATGTGGGGTACTTTTACACTAATATATACATATAGTAACCCAATTCACCTGCAACGAAAGGAGTATTGATGTTGTTGGATTCATTGCGGAAAAGATTTACTAACTTTTCTAGCTTATCAATATATACCTTGGATCTTTCCTCGTTGCTGTCACCTTCTCCCTGGTGCCAGACAATACCCTTCAACACGCCATCCTCCATTGCTATAAGTAGTCTTCTTACGGCATCGTCATACGGATGGTATTGTCCCTTATAAGCATCTTTTCCCGGCTGCCACATATCAATGGTTGTACCACCTACCGCACAAGGGATTAACCCTATTCTTACCTTTTCATCTTTTTCAAACAGCATCATCTCTTGGGCAAATGCTAACCCTGGTCCCACACCTGCAACTCTGGGCTTATCAAAATGAACGGGATCCTTGGCAACAATCCACTTATTCTCCTCTGTCAACATTAATACTCTTGGATTGTTTGGTGTAGATAACGAGTCAATCTTACCCCTGCCAGCCATATTTGACTGACCAACTAGTAAGTAGAGGTGGAAATTTGGATCTGGCCTTATCTCATCTGTCATCTGCGATTTGCATGAATTAAGAGTTAAAGCCAACAAAAAAAATAGAAAGAAATTCATTATTCTCATTGTAAATATATGATTAATTGATAACTAGTGTTTGCTTCTTAATTTCCTATCAGCTACACAATCTCATTTGTTGCCCGGGTGGATAAATATTTATATTTCTCACTCTCATCAGGTTCAACGGTCACGAGACGTAATAAGACAGAGAAACTCCCTTCAAGCATTCCGGCAGCTACTTCTGTCTGATAATAGCTGGCTTTTCCTATTTTAATCTTCGTATCTTGATATTTTTATACCAGACCTCAGAACCATGATTTTGAAAGTCGATATGGCCGAAAGATGATTTCATGAAAAAGGGATTGTCTTTCCATTTGGAATCAGCGACTTTTGCTTTCCAATCATCCGTACCGATCTGGCATTGCAACACAATCATCCCATTTACCCAATGAGTAATCATCCCATTTGATATCCTGATTCTACCACTATTCCATTCCATAGCCGGATTCACCATTTTTTCCGTAGAGGGAGGATAAACATCGTAGAGAGATCCAACAGAGGTCTTCGAGAAATTTTCATTTTCGCCAAATACCTGATATTCCGCTCCCGTTTGATAGGGCTGCCTCCACTGTTCCCCTTCTCTCACCCTATAGATTACACCGCTATTCCCTTTGTTTGGTATTTTCCACATGAAAGTGAAGTCAAAATCTTCAAATGCATCAACCGTCATCAAATCATTTCCTTTCTTGCCATCACAATAAATGGCATTGTCCTTTACCGACCAGGATTTTGGAATATCTCCGTTGTATGCTTTCCATCCCGTGAGGGTTTTACCGTCGAAAAGAAGTTCCCAGCCCTGTTCAAACTCCTCAGGTGTCAGGGAATTCTCTGCCTCTTGTGCAAATATTGAAACGGGTAAGAATAAAAAGATTACGTAAATAATTGTTGTTTTCATAACTATCATTGCATTGTTTGTAGTTTCCATCCGGGACGATAGGTGTGTTTAATCCACTCTTCACACATGTTGAGTGCGTTCCATTTAACCAACTGTTGGAATTCACGCTCAATACTTCGGGTGATGATATTGCTCGAGAATGGGGTTAACTTTGCAGTGGTAAGTTCCTCGTTAGGTGAAATATTGGTTACTTTCATCTGTTCTCCATCCCATAGAAGCGTTTTCTGAAGCGATTGCAATCGTACTGCCAGATTTCCCATTACTACCATTTCATTGAAAGGGCCTGCATAGCTGAATTCTGAAGAGGGTTGATCACCATTTTTGCAACACTCCACGAAATGCATCTCATGCCTGCCCCCTCCCAGTGGGTGATCAGGTATTCTTTCCAGTTTCACCTTTGTTTGAGGGATGTATACCGCACCATTTTTATAGACTTTCCACTTGGCACCATATGCTTCAGCGATAAGTGTAGCCTCTGATCCGACAAGCATAAATCCTCCACCGGGATTCATGGGTGCATCTTCAGGCAGATCATAGGGACGTGGAGGCATCAGTCCTCCATCGTACCATGTAAGCTCAAGTGCCGGGAGCTGACAGTAAGGTAGATTGGCCCTTGCTGGAAATTGATAACTGACTTTTGCAGATACAGGTGCACTTTCGGTGTTGACCAGTGAGGAGCTGGCCTGAAAAGCGACAGGGTGGCCCAATTTCAATGCATAATAGGGCACATCGAGCAGGTGGCAGCCCATATCACCAAGGGCACCGGTACCAAAATCCCACCAACCTCGCCATATCCATGGATGATACTCTGGGCTGTAATCCCGCATGGGTGCCGGGCCAATAAACAGGTCCCAATCCAATGATTTCGGAATGGGCACTTTTACGAGAGGCTTGGGTATACCTTGTCGCCAGATCGGCCTGTTGGTCCACACATGCACGTCGCGCACTGCTCCCAGACAACCACTCTGCACCACTTCAGCCACTTCATAGACGGAGTCGTTCGAATGTCCTTCATTTCCCATC
>JAQWBH010000140.1 GCA_028707405.1 Parabacteroides sp.
CACATTTTATTAAAGGGAAAAATGAGTATTTTGCAATACCTCAATCTATGGTTGATCAGTGTGGTAGTACTGTGATCACTCAGAATCCGGGATACTAGCTTATTTTAGCCTATTTAAAAAAGTCGTTCCAAATTTGGAACGACTTTTTTAGTTTGAACTATTCCTTGTATATTTGTGGAATGAATTAAGTTGAATCGTTCTAATGGGTGATGAATAAATCCGATATTAGAAAGAATAATTAGTGATTATATGAGAAATATCAATATCAAACTTCTACTGGCCGTTTGCATGATGGTGTGTGGAGGTAGAATTGTTGCGCAAAATATGACGAATGAACCTGTTCAGGCAGTGGATTATAATTATTTGTCTGAGCATTTTAAATCGCCAGACAGTCTTTATGGAACGGATTGCTGGTGGTGGTGGCTGAATGGGCATGTGAGCAAAGAAGCGATAACGAAAGAGTTGGAAGCGATGAAAGCGCGTCATTTTTATGGTGCGATGGTGTTTGATGCGGGAGGGCATAATCAACGAGGGAATAGAGATATACCTATGGGGCCGGAGTTTGGATCTAAAGAATGGAATGATTTGTTCGTATATGCTTTGGATGAAGCAAAACGATTGGGCCTTGAGATAGGTTTTAATATTATGAGCGGTTGGAACCTGGGGGGACCACGTGTTACCCCTGAATATGCAGCAAAGGAGCTTGTTTTCACGGAGACGGAAGTAAAGGGAGGAAAGAAGATGGAACTGTCTCTGGAAAAGCCACAGGTAAATAAGGGATTCTATAAAGATATTGTGGTTTTGGCGTTTCCCCTGAAACCTGAGAATAAGACTGATAAATGCATTACTTTTCTAGATCAGAAACTGGCTATTCATGAAATGGGAGGTTCAGCTCCTGATTGTCGTTTTTTGCTGAGTAATGATCTACCGGATAAAAGCGTTGCAGGAAAAACAACATTTATTGTCAATAAAAACGAAGTAATTAATTTGACAGGCAGATTCAGTGCGGACGGCAAACTAAGTTGGTCTGCCCCTAAGGGAGAGTGGAGCATCATGCGCATTGGTTATACTTGTACAAACGCGTCTGTTTCAACCGCGTCAGACAGCTGGCAGGGGAATGTGGTGGATTATCTGAGTAAGAAAGCATTTGACTTTTATTGGAAGGATGCCATTGAACCGATTTTCAAAGCGGCAGGGAGTCATGTTGGGACAACGCTTAAGTATATGGAAACCGACAGCTGGGAGTGTGGAGGAATGAACTGGACAGACGATTTTGCTAAGGAGTTCAAAGATTATTGCGGGTATGATATAACGGACTATTTACCCATACTGGGAGGCTACGTCATTAATGATATCAAGACTTCAAATGCTTTTCTTGCCGATTTTCGTAAAGCAATAGCGAACGCAGTGGCAACAAATCATTATGCCCGTTTCGCCGAGTATGCACATAAATATAATATGGGTATTCAACCGGAATCGGCAGGACCTCATGCAGGGCCTCTGGATGGAATAAAGAATTATGGCTACAGTGATATCGTGATGAGCGAGTTCTGGTCTCCTTCGCCCCATCGTCCGCTACCACCGAATCGCTTCTTTTTGAAACAGGCTTCTTCGGCAGCACATATTTATGGAAAACGAATAGTAGGAGCGGAATCGTTTACTACGATCGGTCCACATTGGAATGACGAACTGTGGCATAACCAGAAATCCGCTTTCGATCATGAGATTTGCTCGGGTTTGAATCGTGTCTATTTTCATACGTTTACATCTTCACCATCTTCTATGGGTCTTCCGGGACAGGAATATTTTGCTGGAACTCATGTTAATCCGCGTGTTACCTGGTGGGATGAGTCAGGCCCGTTTATAGATTATCTTCGTCGAACCCAGTTTGTCGTGCAAAATGGTCAGTTCGTTGGCGACGTTCTTTATTATTATGGGGATCATATCCCTAATATATTTCCGTATAAGAATTCGGATCCTTCAGGAGCCATGCCTGGATTTGATTATGATGTGACGGATGAGAATATCCTGTTATCATTGAAAGTGGAAAACGGAAAGATCGTGGTTCCAAGTGGAATAAAATATGAAATATTGGTTCTTCCTGATCATAAGACACTGAGTCTTGCCGCTTTGAAAAAGGTAGAAGAATTGTTGCAACAAGGGGCACATATTATTGGCTGTAAACCTCTTTATCTGGTGACGCTTGTTGGAGGAGAAAGAGCGCAACAAGAGTTCCATCAGTTGTCCGACAAAATATGGGGGAATGTTATGGGTAATAAAGGAGAGAAGAGATATGCAAACGGAACAGTAGCGTGGGGTATCAGTGCCCGTGACTATTTGATCGGAAAAGGGTTAAAACCGGATTTTATGGAGGATGGCAATAGAGACTCTACCGATTATGATTATATACATTATGAGATAGACGGAAAACAGTTCTATTTTGTCACAAACCAGACGGATCAGAAACAGAAAGTCGGTTGTACCTTTCGTGTTACGGGGTTCCGTCCGGAAATATGGGATGCACTTACGGGGGATAAATACGAAGCAAAAGCCTTCTCACAGCACGATGGTTTAACGACGGTTCCATTGGTATTCGAACCTTATGGCAGTGTCATGATATGTTTTAATCAATCGATAAGTGAAAGCGAGCATGGAACGGTCACGGAAAATTATCCCGAATTTAAACAGTTGATGACGATAGGTGGAGCCTGGACAGTACATTTCGATCCGAAGTGGGGCGGACCGGAAACGGTAGAGTTCCCTTCATTAAGTGATTGGTCTAAGAATGCAAATGAAGGCATCAGGTATTATTCTGGAACGGCAGTTTACGAGAAGACTTTCAAGACCGATTTCACTCTTGAAAAGGGAAGGGGCTATTATCTTCAGTTGGAAGATGTGAAAGATGTGGGCATAGCAGCGGTTAAAATAAATGGTGTTGACAAGGGTATAGTCTGGACTAAACCGTTTAGAATCAATATAAGTAAAGAATTAAAGGCAGGAGAGAACATCCTTGAAATAAAAGTTGTAAATTCGTGGTATAATCGAGTGGCAGGTGATGAGATGACTCCGGGCAAGAAGCAATATACTTCAACAAATGTTGTCTTGAGAAATGATTTTTATGGACGTCCCCAAGAAGTTATACCGTTGCAACCTTCAGGACTCCTTGGACCAGTTCGGATTATGACTGAAGAATAGATTAACTATTAATAATATGGCCATGATAACGCGAAGAGATTTTTTAAAGACATCAGCTACGGCTGTAGCAGCAGGGCTTGTTGCACCATCTGCTTTAGGTTTTCCAGAAGTGGAACATCGTATTATTGGTGCAAATGATAGAATTAATGTAGGGCTTATCGGATGCCGGAATATGGGATGGGGGAACCTGTCTGACTTTTTGCTTCATAAAGAAGTTGATTGCCTGGCATTGTGTGATATTGATCAAGGAATTCTGAACAATAGAGGTTCTGAGGTTGAAAAGAAGTTGAATCACAAGCCTCATTTATTTTCCGACTATAGAAAAATGTTGGAAATGAAAGATTTGGATGCTGTTATTATCGGAACTCCGGATCATTGGCATTGTTTAATGTTTACAGATGCATGTTCAGCGGGGATGGATGTTTATGAAGAAAAACCTATCGCTAATTATATTGCCGAATGTGATGAGATGGTTAAAGCGGCCAAGCGTTATAAACGCGTGACTATTGTTGGGCAGCAGCAACGAAGTGGCAAACATTGGAAAGCTATGATTGATTATTTGAATAGCGGGAAATTGGGGAAGATTGCTCGTGCAGATGTTTGGGCGAATTTCAATTATGGTGCTTTAGGCAAACCTATCCCTGATTCGCTTGTACCTGAAGGTGTTGATTATGAGATGTGGCAAGGTCCGGCTAAACTTCGCCCATTCAATCAACAACATTTCCATGGTTCATGGAGAATGTTCTGGAGTTATGGAGGCGGATTGATGACCGACTGGGGTGTTCATTTGCTGGATATGGTTTTATGGGGGATGAATATTAAAACACTGCCAAAACGTATAGTAGGGGTTGGTGGAAAGTTCGCTTTCCCTGATAATTGCCCTGAAACATTTGATACTCAAAGTGTTGTTTATGAGTTCGATTCATTCCTTATGCATTGGAGTCATACCGGTGGTGTTGAAACAGGTCCTTATAATCGTAATTATGGCATTGCTTTTAAGGGTACGAATGGAACATTAGTTGCAGATCGTAATAACTGGGAAGTTATTCCCGAATATGACAGTGATAAAAAACCACGGGTTGAAGCAACAAAAACGATATCAGATGATAGTGACCATCAGCTTCATGTTTCCAATTTTATTGAGTGTATGAAGACGCGAACATTCGATACAGCATGCACTATAGAAAATGGAAGTTTGTGTGCTAAGTATGCACATCTTGGAAATATTGCTGCACGAAGTGGGTTAACTTTGGTTTATGATGATCAGAAGCACTCTTTTACAACTGGAAAAGAAGCTAATAGTTATTTGATGCCGAAGTATCGTAGGCCATGGGCATTTCCAAGCTATTGATATTTGATTCAATAGGCAGTGATGGAAAGTGAATTGTTAAGTGCTATTTACAGAATGGCATTGTATCAGACATTATCGGAACAGACGGTTTTGTATGGATAAAAAGCGCCACTACAAGCTTTGCTTTACAGTAACTTCCATTATCTTTGTGCCCGGTAGATTATGAATAATAACACAAAAATAATGACAACAAGAAGAAACTTTCTCAAAACAAGTGGTCTTTCATTGGCTGGTCTGATGATAGGAGAGCAGTCGTTTGTGCATGCATCTAAGTTGTATAAAGAAGATGCTTTTACCTCATCTGCTACTTCTAAATATATTTGCAAACGCCCGTCGATAGATAAAAGACAATTTACATCTGAAGCTGTTGAGAATGCCATTAACTCAACAAGAGCTAAACTTGAAGATAAGAAGTTGGCCTGGCAGTTTGAAAATTGTTTTCCAAACACATTGGATACGACTTGTGAACATAAAATACTGAATGGTAAACCTGATACTTTTGTTCTTACAGGTGATATTCATGCCATGTGGTTACGCGATTCGTCGGCTCAGGTTTTTCCATATATCCAGTTCGCTAAAGAAGATGTAAAAGTCAAGACAATGCTTGCCGGCGTTATTAATCGTCAGACTTGGTGTATCAATATTGATCCATATGCAAATGCATTTAATGAAGGGCCAACTGGCAGTGAATGGGATAGCGATAATACCAAGATGAAAAAGGAGCTACATGAACGCAAATGGGAGATTGATTCTCTTTGTTATCCCATTCGCCTTGCTTATCATTATTGGAAAGAAACTGGAGATATTTCTCCTTTTGATGCGCATTGGACAAGAGCAATGCAGAAGATTTATTATACATTTATTGAACAACAACGTAAAGATGGACTGGGATCATATCGATTTACCCGCAAGACTGAAAAACAATCAGATACGATGCTGAATGATGGTTATGGCAGTCCGGTTCGCTCTGTTGGATTGATTGTATCTGCTTTTCGTCCTTCAGACGACGCAACAATGTTTAGTTTTCTTATTCCTTCAAACTTGTTTGCTGTCTCTTCTCTCCGACAATTAGCTGAGATGATGAGCATCATTAAGAGCGATGATACTTTTGCGGCCAAATGTACAGCTTTGGCTAATGAAGTCAATGATGCTATACAGAAATATGGTATTGTTGAACATCGTGACTATGGCAAGGTTTATGCCTATGAAGTAGATGGATTTGGAAGTTGTCATTTTATGGACGATGCTAACGTTCCAAGTTTACTGGCTCTTCCATATCTGGGTTGTTTGGAAATAAACGATTCGATTTATCAGAATACTCGTAAGTTAGTGCTTAGCACAAGCAATCCTTATTTTTTTAAGGGTACTGCCGGTGAGGGAATTGGTGGGCCGCATGTCGGACTTAACTATATTTGGCCCATGTCAATCATTATGCGTTGCAATACAACTAAAGATGACAATGAGATACGTCATTGTGTGAAAATGCTTCGCGATACGGATGCAGATACCGGATTCATGCATGAATCATTTTTTGCAAACGATCCTAAAAAGTATACACGCTCATGGTTCGCATGGGTAAATACACTTTTCGGAGAAATGATTTATCGTCTGGTGAAAGAAGGTAAAACGGATCTTCTTAATCATTTGGATTGAAAACTCATGACGCTTCAACTGTGCGATACTGTTGAGGCGTTCATTAAATATGTTGGAGGAAATACTTACTGAAAATGATAGTTTCTACTCCAAAGATTTTTAGGATATGAATCGATTTTGTTTTTGAAATTAAGTAAGAATATTTATGTAGAATACATATTATGTGATACATTTTCTTTAAATATATTGTACAATATGTAACGAAGAAAGGATAAATACATTAAATTTGCATGAATTCACAAACGATCAATTATTAGAGATGCCTGAAATATATAGTACAGATGAGAGTCTTATAAAGTTGATACATGATGACGATTATGTCAGCTATAATAAACTCTTTGAGCGCTATTTTAAACGGCTGTGTCAGTATGTCTATAGCATTCTATTAAACAAAGACGATGCCGAAGATGTTGTGCAGGAGTTGTTCCTTAATTTGTGGAAATATCGAAAAAAAATAGAGATAACAGGAAATGCTACCCATTATATATTTCGAATGGCTAAATATTTGGCTCTAAACACGACTCGCTCATCCGTTAGTTTTACTTCAATCCTTGATAATATAGACAATCCCAAATTGGCTTATATAGATGATTCACTGGAGAAGGATGAAGTTCGTATTGCTCTTTACGATTGTATAGACCGACTACCGCATCGTAGTCGCGAAGTATTTTTACTTGAATGTGTTGATGGTATGAAACAGAAAGAGATTGCTGAAAAGTTAAACATCTCAGTCAAAACTATTAAACAACATATTTGGATATCGTTGCAAAAGCTGAGAGCATGCGTAGAGTTAAAAAAATATTTAATTTAAAAATTTGTTAGAACTTTTCTTTTTCTATTGTGTCATTCTTTAAAAGGCGTGAAAATGGAAGAGGACGATTCTATTAAAAATCATATTGTCGACTGTCTATGTAATGATACAGTTAAAGGTGATCCAATATTGGGACAGTGGTTGGCAGAAGAGGCTTTGCATAAGCAGGAGTTTGATCAATATAAAAAAATATGGAATGAAAGCTGCCATTATATAGATTCTGAGACTTTTGATTCTGTTTCTGCATGGAATCATATTAATGAACAGAATATTCAAGAGATGCAAAAACAGCATTTTACAACGAAACTTTTGTATATGGTTTCGGGAGTTGCGGCAGCTGGACTTATCTTATTTGTCCTTTCTTTAGCCGGATTGTTTGACCGTCCTGCTAATAGCGCGATTAGTTTCCATTCTGCTTATGGCAGTAACGCGAGTGTCATTCTTCCTGAGGGCTCATATGTCGATTTGAATGCTGGCTCAACAATGGCTTACGCCTATAATGCAAAAGAAAAAATTCGCGAAGTGAAATTCAGTGGTGAAGGCTTCTTCCATGTTTCAAAAAGCAAATACCCGTTTGTGATTAAATTAGCTGAAGGATTAAAAGTCCGCGTTTGGGGAACGTCATTTAATCTTCAGGCATATAACAATGAATCTATTATTGAAGCATCTTTAGTTGAAGGAAAGATAGAACTGACTCACGGTAATCATAAGCTTATGATGAAGCCCGGAGAGATGGCTTCATTTGACAAGAAGACTCATAATATCAATTTCGTAAATGGAGTATCATCACATGCTTATGGCTGGTTGAATAACAAACTTTATATGGATGATATGTCGTTGGCTCAAGTATGTCGTTATTTGGAAAGAAGATATGACGTGAAGATCAATACTTCTACAAATATGGCAGATTCGATTCACTATACGGGTGTATTGAAAGAAGAAACTGTTGTAGATATTTTGCAAGCATTGTCTCGCCTAAGTTCTATAAATTATAGTATCAAGGGGAAAAATATAAGTATAACGCCTAAAAGTAGATTGCCTATGAAGAAATAATCATGAACTACACATAAAACAACGGGAAATGCTGGAACATTCCCCGTCAGATTTTGATAATTAAAAATAGTGCTGGAACACTATAGTTAAAACAACAATCAATTTACAAATATATGAATTTTTCTATTATATTGAGGTTGGATACATCTCCTGCCTTAAAAAAAATTGTCGCTATCATGAAATTGACAACTTTGGGATTAATACTGTTTACATTAAACATATCTGCTTCTGTCTATTCTCAACAGACTAAGCTATCTCTTAATGTGAAGAATACCTCTATTAAAGATGTTCTATATCAAATAGAGAGTACATCGGATTATCGTTTTATTTATGAGGTAGGGAAAATAAATGTAGATAGGAAAGTGTCTATTCATGTGAAAGAAAAGACTATTGATTATATTCTTTCTAACGTTTTTAGAAAAGGAGGCGTAAACTATGAGATCACTGACCATAATTTGATTTTAATTAATCCAATTACAAAAAAGAAAGAGAATATGATTGTTGATCAAATGCAAAATATTCAACAGCAGTCAAAATATCTTATAGGTAAAGTTACGGACTCTTCAGGAGTCCCTATAATTGGAGCAAATGTCAAAGTTAAGGGTGTCAGTATGGGAACAGTCACAGATGTGAATGGCTCTTTCTCTCTTAAAGTCTCTTCGGAAACAGTACTACAAATTTCTTATATAGGATATCTTACAAAAGAAGTACCAGTAGGAACACAGAATAATGTCACCATTCAATTATTGGAAGATAATCAATCGTTGGATGAAGTAGTTGTTATTGGCTATGGCGTACAGAAAAAGAAAGATTTAACGGGAGCTATTGCTCAAGTTGGCAATAACTCTATTAAAGATTTGAAGGTGTCACATCCAACAGAAGCTATGGCTGGAAAGTTGGCTGGTGTACAGGTTCAACAAGTTGGAGGGCAACCGGGGCAGGCTGCTACAATTCGTGTTCGTGGATCTGGTTCTATTACTGCTTCTAGTGCTCCACTGTATGTTGTGGATGGTTATCCGTTAGGAGAACAAAATCTGAACGCAATCAATCCGAATGATATTGAGTCTATAGAAGTATTGAAAGACGCTTCCGCGGCAGCAATTTATGGATCTCGTGCTGCGAATGGTGTTGTACTTGTGACGACAAAATCAGGTAAAATAGGAAAAGTTTGTATCAATCTTGATGTCTATGCCGGATTTCAAAATGTCACAAAAAAGCTGGATTTGATGGATGCGCAGCAATTTGTTGAGTTTAGTAAAGAAGCTTTTAATAATCATTATCTGGATAAGTATCCTAATGGCTCGATAACAGATCCATTGACTTCTCGTCCCTCTGCAAATCGTTTTCGTTCTCCTACGTTTTATGGTGATGCGTCTTATGTTGCTTCTTTGGGTAAAGGAACTGATTGGCAAGACGAAATATTTCGTATAGCACCTATTCAGAATTATCAACTGACTGTAACAGGAGGCGATGAAAGAACAAAGTATATGTTTTCTTCAGGTTATTTTAACCAGAAAGGTGTTGTCGTTAACAGCGATTATGAACGATATTCCGGACGGGCAAAAATTGATAGTGAATTGAATAGTTGGTTCAAAATAGGTATTAATTTAGCGCCCACTTATATGACATCGAATAAAACGACTCAAGGGCATTGGGCAAGCGATGGTGTTATTAATGCAGCATTAGCTACAGCTCCAGTTACTCCGGTTTATAACGAAGATGGTACTTGGGCCTCTCAATCAATTTATGCTGTTGCAAGTGATGGTCTAACAGGTGTTCCGAATGCAGTTGCTTGCACACATATCACCAATTATGAAACAAATCTTCGATTGTTTAGTAATGGTTATATTGAAATTTCACCAATAAAAAACCTTAGAATAAAATCAACTATTGGTTCTGATATTCGCGAATATCGTTACGAGTATTTTCGGCCTTCAACAATACCTAATAATGGAAATGTTGCTCCACTTCCATCAACTGCAAGATCAGCTTCTGAGACAGCAGCAGAAACAATTAATTGGTTGAATGAAAATACGGCAACATATATGGGATCATGGGAGAAACATGAAGTAGATGCTGTGGCAGGTTATACAATACAAAAGAATATATATCATTATACTCAGGCTACAGGTTCTGATTTTCCTAATGATAAAATACAGACGATCAATAATGCAAAGGTTAAAAGTAGTACATCTTCTCGTAATGTTTGGACGTTGCTTTCTTATTTAGCTCGTGTTAATTATCGGTTTAATAATACGTACTATTTGACTGCATCTATTCGTTCTGACGGTTCTTCTCGTTTTGGTAAGAACAATCGCTACGGTTATTTTCCATCGGGTTCAATCGCTTGGCGTTTGTCGCAAGAAAACTTTATGAAAAATATAAAATGGCTATCGGATATGAAAATTCGTGCTAGTTATGGTATTACAGGCAATAATAATATTGGTGATTATGCTTCAGTAGGTATATTAGAGAATGCAAATTATGTATTGGGTACTGGTACTGGAAATGTAGTAAGTGGAGCAGCAAAGAAGAGTTTTTCAAATGCTGATTTAACATGGGAAAAGACACATCAAACTGATTTGGGAATTGAAATGTCTGCGTTTGATAGTCGTTTATCATTATCATTTGATTTATATTATCGTAAGACAACAGATTTGCTTATGAATGTAGATATTCCGACTATTACAGGTTTTAGTAATGCCATGCAGAATATAGGCAAGATGAGGAATAAAGGACTGGAAGTCACATTAACTGGTATTCCGTTTAAGACAAAGCAATTTTCATGGGAAGCATCTGGAAATATATCTATAAATAGAAATAAAGTATTGGCTTTAGGTCCGACAGGTAATCCGATTTTTAGTGACGGAGGTGCTGGAACAACTCATATTACAATGATAGGA
>JAQWBH010000141.1 GCA_028707405.1 Parabacteroides sp.
AAGCAAATCAACAACTTCTTCTGGTGCATTATCTCCATAGCCACACCAATAAAGTCTACCTGCACCTTTTTTTGTAAATGCGTTTTCTAGTGCATCCATTAACGATTTATCTCGTCCGCTATATCCAAGTACAATTAAATTCTTATCAATATGGTAATTCGTTAATTGTTCTTTAAATGTCTCGTTTTGAGCATCTAGTTCCCTTACTGTGTTTTTTAAACTAGAAAATTTGTAATCACCGTGTAATGCAATAATAAGTAATTCTTTACTACTCTGATTCCTGAAAATTCTTTCAGAATTATCTAAATTAATTTCAATTGGCGTTAGTTTATTTTGATGAGCAGAGCGCACAACTAAACCATCGAAATTAGTAGTCCAGACAGATTTTGCGATTCCATATTCTGCTAATAGACAAAGTAATTTATAACCAATATATGGTTCTTTATTTTCAATCAAACTGAAAAAGTATTTTCGTCTATCGTCTGCTATAGGATAGGCTTTTTCTGCATAAAAGGAATATTCTTCAACTGAATCTAATTGAGGATATTCTCCTTGAATATCAAGCCAATTTTGAATGCTTTTCCTGACAGATTCATCTTTGTAGTTTTTATAGAAATCCGCAGCATTAACATTTTTAGATAAATAAATGTCCTTTTTCCATTCCCAAATACAATCATATGCAGTTTGAATTCCAGAACTTATTGAAGTCCCTGCTCCAAGTAAAAAAGAATGTGGAACATCAACATTCCTTTTAAATGACCTTAAAAAAGCATCGTATTCTAACTTTAGTTTTTCAATCATATTTAAGTTCAATTATTTGCAGGGTGTTTCTTTGGCTTGCCACTAACGTGTTATTTCCGCAATAAATATACAACTTTCGTAAATACCCGATTTATAACATTCGTATATACCAATGCAATCGGGGGTGTTTACGAAAGTTTGGTGAATCCGGATAAATAATGGTTGAAACATGTGTGTTGCATAAGTATCAGTATTTTGAATCACAAATATAACAATTATTTGGATAAAAAAACAGTATTGTTAAAAAGTTATGAGTTTTCTTTCATGGGTATATTTTATTGATGTGTTCTCCTATATGTTGGATATTGGCAAAGCGGAAGCAGATCCGAAAGAATAAATGCGCTAATTAAATATTATAGTGAGGAATTATTATCCGGGCATCAATATCCAGTTTAGAAAAAGCGAAGAGTTTTTTTCCTAAGTCTTTCAGTGATGCTCCCAGGTGGTATACGTCGGTTTCGTCAATAATAAGGAACCGGTCATGTGCTTGTTTATATTCCCGGATGATTATCTCCGGGTATTGATTATTATGTTTTTGCAAATCTAAAAGAAGTTCCCCGGATATCTTTCCGGTATAGGTAATGGCCGTAACCCCAGAATTTCTTTTGGCCAGCATCAAAAGAACGCTTTCATCGACATAGTTGTCAATGAGGATTAGTGATTTTTTAGCTGACTTGATTAGGTTGATAGCAAATACATAGGCATCGAATATTTGCCCGTTGAAGAAAATACCTTCCACTGGTGGGAGAGATGTACGAACAAAGAAATCTATCTTTTCGCCCTGTTCGGCAACGGTTCTCTCCAACTTATCTATGCGTTGATTGACGGCGTAACCTTTAAGCATATACTCTTTCAATACTTTGTTGGCAAATTGCCGGAATTGTGTGCCTCTGATGGATTTTACCCGATAACCAACTGATATGATAACATCCAAACTGTAAAATTTAACAGGCTTGTCAGAATTTGCAATGTGCAAAAAATGCACATTGCTTTTTTCGTCAAGTTCATTTTCCTTAAACACATTATTGATGTGTTTGGTGATGACAGTTCTTTCACGCTGAAAAAGTTCACTCATTTGCGCCTGAGTGAGCCAAACCGTTTCGTCTTCGAGACGTACCTCCAATTTAACCGTTTCATCAGGTTGGTAAAGAATTATTTCTCCGTGTTGTTCCATATTCAGCATAATATTATTGCAAAATATTGGCTTAGATTGTATTCGAGGTTATATATGGCTCAAGATCATGGCGTCGTATCCTTTACAAATTGATTTGATATGATGGATACTCTTTATGAAGCTCTCCCTGCGCTTGGAAATGGAAAAACGAAACCTTATTTCCTGTCCTCTAACAACTTCTCCAGAAGAGCATTCTTTTCTTTCTCCAGTTCAAGCATCCGCTCGTAGAGGGAAGTTTTCTCTTTACTCAATTCAAGAATTTGTTCGATTGGATCGTTGGTTATTGTATTGCCTGTAACGTAACCGACATTATTATTCCCTTTTTCAAATGTGTTATTTTCAATAATCAAGGTTACCGGATCTTCTTCCAGCTCCTTAATCAGTTCGGGAGCCACGTTCAGGGCTTTGGCGAAACGTTCGATTACATCATCGTTGAGGACTTTCCTCTGTTCGTAAGTGGAAATCAGTGCCTGGCTAAGCCCCATTTCGGAGGCGAGGGCTTCCTGCTTTATCCCCAAGGTATGCCGGAAACGTTTGATGGCGTGCCCGTGATGGGTGTTTTTTAATTTTTGTTCTTTTGTTTCCATATATCTGTCTGGATATTATTTTATTACCGCAAATATAAACAAAAAACGGGACGCGTTGATAACTATCAATGCAAAATTGATAAATAACAATGAACTTCTTAGTATATGTTTCGTAAAATCTCATTTTCTTTGAACCATTAATCAATGATAGTTAAATTTAAAAAAACAAAAGACTATGGATCCATAACAGAATTTAAATGAATTATTATCTTTGTACCGTAAAACCCACGGTACGAAATAATATAGCGCTTTTTTTGGCCTTCTTTACGAATCCGCAAAATTCAAATCCTGAGGCCAAGGAATGGAAGCGCCCTTAGCAATAAGGGCGTGGACATTGTCCTATTCTCAGGATAAGGCCCTTGCGGAGCCTGTAAAGAGGAATAACGACAATCGTCCGCGCCTCTTTTTTATATCCCCGCGTATACTACGATTGCCCGTTACCGCAACGGGTTTCAGTTATCTGCAAACTCTCTTCTCTTTCAACCGGCTTTGGCCGGAAATACCCGTTTAGTTCAGGTTTCGCATGCTGTTGATCTACCTGTAGAAATGAAGTTGTCGGCCTGCAGTATGTAACATATTTACCATGATGTATAAAGACTTTACGGGATACACAATATCTAATAATTAATTTAAAACAAAATTCAAGAATGAAACAAATGTTTTTAAGTGTAAAAAAAGGGATGTTTGTTCTCTTCATGTGGTCATTTTCCTTATGTCTGCTTGCCCAAAACATAACGGTAAGAGGCACGGTGACCGATACCTCGGGAGAACCATTGATAGGCGTAACAGTGAAGTTGAAAGGGGCATCTGTTGGTACAGTTACGGATATTGATGGAACTTTTATTTTTTCAAACGTCCCCTCCGATGCTACTCTGGAAATATCTTACGTGGGTATGGCTTCACAAAGTGTTGCTGTTAACGGAAGAACAGCCCTCAATATCGTGTTACAAGAGGATATGGAAACTCTCGATGAATTGGTGGTTGTGGGCTATGGGATGCAAAAAAAAGTGAACTTGACCGGATCTGTCGCGTCAGTTGGAAGCATAGAGCTTACAAAGCGTCCAACACCTAATGTTCAGAATTTATTACAAGGAAAAGTTTCCGGCTTGCAGATTAACCAGCGAGGCGGTACACCCGGTATGGATGCCGGCACAATGCGTATCAGAGGTGTTGGGACTTTTAGTAGCGCCGGAAGTAATCCTCTTATTTTAATTGATGGAATTCAAGGTGATATATCCACCATTGATCCGAACAATGTCGAATCGATTTCAGTGTTGAAAGATGCTGCATCTGCAGCAATTTATGGAGCAAGAGCTGCCAATGGTGTAATCCTGATTACGACAAAAACCGGCAAGATTCAGGATGTATCTGTTGAATATCATGTAAGTTTAGAAGCCCAGAAGGCAACACGTCTGCCTGATCTTTTAACTAATTCAGCGGATTATATGGAATTATGGAATGAAGCAAATGAACGGTCAGGTAAACCCAAATATTTTACACAGGAAGAAATAAACGCTTTTAGGAATAACCCTGACGATCCGGTTAATTATCCCAATTTCGACTGGGTAGATTATATTTTTAAAACTGCATTTGTAAACAATCATCACCTTAGTATAAGTGGGGGGAATGAAAAAACTTCTTTTAATTTAGCATTGGGTTACCTGGATCAGGGAGGTATCGTAGATTTATATGACTTCAAAAGGTATAATATACTGCTTTCTGTTGATACAAAAGTAACAGATCGGGTTACTTTGGGAGGAAACATTCAGGGTATGAGAAGGGATATTACTCAGGATGTTCAAGGTGCCCATAATGAGGCTTATTTTGTTATGCATGCTTACGGGCCAGGCCCAAACTACACCCCTACCATGACATTACCGGATGGCTCAACAGGATATGTAGCAAGATACAGTTCTTCCATCGCTGAATGGACCGTGAGAAATCCTGCTTCTATCATAGCTCAGGGTTCGAATGTTACCAACAATTATAATGTAAGACCGCAGATTTATGCAAAAGTGAAACTGACCAATAATTTGAACTGGCAGACTAAAGGTGCATTTAACTTTGATTATAATTTCCAGAAGAACCACGAACATGCCGTTAGCAATTATTACTTTAAAGACGGGACATATGCGCATGATGGTGCGGTATGGAATCTGGGGGTAAGAGATAATATATGGACTTCAAACCTGACCACCCTTTATTCAACACTGGATTATAATAATACATTTAACTCTATTCATAACTTGGGCGTTTTAGTCGGCTACAACCAGGAGTCGTATCTTTACAGAACGCTTGCAGGATCAAGAATGTATTTCCCGACGGACAATCTGAAGGAATTAAACGCGGGTTCATCATTGAACCAATCCACATCGGGTACTGCTTCTGAATGGGCTATACAATCGTTATTCGGACGTATCACGTACGATTATAAGAGTAAGTATTTATTTGAGGCGAATGCCCGATATGATGGGACTTCCCGAATTGCACCCGATACCCGTTGGGGATTTTTTCCGTCCGCATCCGCTGCTTGGAGAATTTCTGAAGAATCATTTATGAAAGAAACGTCGTGGCTGGATGACCTGAAGTTCAGGGTATCGTGGGGGAAGTTGGGAAATCAGAATGTTGGTACCTATCCTTATCAGGACGTCTTGTCAACCACTTCGTATGCTTTTGATGAATTGGAATCGGGCGTAAGATTGACAAGGCTTGTTGACAAAAAACTGAAATGGGAAACAACTACTGTAACTGACTTCGGCCTGGATCTCAATATAAAGAACGGATTGTTTTCTCTGACTGCCGACTGGTACAATAAATTTACCGATGGTATACTATATAGTATTCCGGTACCTGCCAGTATGGGATTATCCGCTCCGACCGTGAATGGCGGACAGATGAAAAATACCGGCTGGGATTTTGAACTGGGACATCGGAACAACATCGGAAAAGTCCAATACAATATATCTCTAAACCTTTCCACCTATAAGAATGAAGTAGTAAAGATTATTAGCCCGTCATACGGAACCACTACGGTCCAGGAAGGCCTTCCCTATGGTTCCTATTATTTACTTGAATGGGATGGAATCTTCCAGAATCAACAGGAGATTGATAATAGCCCGACGCATCCATTCGGTCCCAAACCCGGAGATTTGAAATACAAAGACCAGTTGACTGTTGACACCAATAACGACGGGAGCCCTGATGCAGGTGACGGGGTTATTAACGCTGATGACCGGGTCGTGGTAGATGGTGCCTATCCGAAGTTTTATTACGGGGGTTCTATCGATATCTTCTGGAAGAACTTCGATATTTCTCTCTTCTTCCAGGGTATAGAGGGAATTAAAAATTATCTCGGAGGAACACACGCCGGATGGGGGTTCACGCCATATACACAAGGTTCACCTCCAACAAAAGATTTTGTTAAAAACAGATGGACCGGGGAAGGTTCAACAAACAAATATCCTGCAATTTTCGAATCGACTTATCAACCAATTATGGGCACTGCTTCCACATATTGGTTACATGATGCTTCTTATTTTCGCTTGAAAAACCTAAGAATTGGGTATAACATACCGCCACACATTAGTGGTAAAATAGGACTGAAAAATGCCCAAGTGTATTTCTCAGGCGATAACTTGTTTACGATTACAAGCTATCCGGGTGCAGATCCTGAAAGGTCAAGCTTAACAACTCAATACAGCGTATATCCCCAACTCACGACTTATGCATTGGGTATTAAAATAAAATTTTAATTCATGATATTATGTTAAAAATGGAATATATAAAATTTATTGCCGTTGGAATTATATCATTGATATCTTTGTCGTGTTCCGATTTTCTTGACAAAAATCCACTTGACGGGATATCCAGTGAAACTTTTTGGCAGGATGAACAAGAGGCAAAAATGGCACTTACAGGTGTATATTCAAGACTTAGACTTTTTACATTTGGTCATAAAGACACCGAATTTGATATAATGGCAGGTGATGTTTGTGGAAACCAGGGACATTCAATAATAAATATTGCACAAGGGAGTATCGAACCCAATTCAGGTGGAATTGTAAGTTATATTTACTCAAATTGCTATGCCGGAATTGGTTCTTGTAATTTTTTTCTTGCCAATATTGAAAAAACTCCTATGAGTACAGAAACATTGAATGTATATAAAGGGGAAGTATGTTTTCTGAGGGCTCTCTTTTATTTCACCCTGACTGAACATTATGGCGGAGTCCCGCTTTATACAAGCCCTGTTACTATTGAAGAAGCAAAAGTCAAACAGAGCACAAAAGAAGAAGTAGTAACCCAAATACTTTCAGACCTGGATTTTGCAATCGCAAATCTGCCTGATAAAACTTATTCGAGTGGGCATGCAGTAAAAGGTTCGGCAATGGCGCTAAAAGCAAAAGTTCTTCTACATAACCAAAAATGGCAGGAATCAGCTGAAATTGCAAATCAAATAATAAGCGATGGGAAATTCAGTCTATATAACGATTTTCGGAATTTATTCTTATCCAGTGGGCAGAAAGATAATCCTGAAATTATTTTTTCAACTCGGTATTTAAATCCGGATATATATAGTGATCTGGATATTAGGTGGTCGTGGCATGCTGTAGTTGAACCCCGACAAGAATTAGTGGATGCATATGAATGTATCGACGGACAACCCATAGAAATATCTTCATTATATGACCCTTCGAATTGGAGATTAAACCGCGATCCCAGATTATTGATGACAATAAAGGCATTTAAAGATTCAGTGTATAATTCAGCTGGCCAAAAGATGGGATTTAACTATAATGCTGTTTCAGCAACAGGTTACAGTCCGGTGAAATATTGCAATTGGGATGCATTGCCCATTAATTATAGTACCCAAAGCGATCAGGATTGGATACTTTTAAGATATGCAGATGTATTATTAATGTATGCAGAAGCCAGGAATGAAGTAAGTGGCCCCGACGCTTCCGTTTATGATGCAATTAATAGAGTCAGAGGTAGGGTCAACATGCCGCAGCTACCCACGGGGTTATCAAAAGATGAAATGAGAAAGCGGATAAGAAACGAAAGACGGGTTGAGTTTGCGTTAGAAGGAATAAGGTGGGGTGACATAAAAAGATGGAAAACAGCGGAAACCTATATCCCAACGCTTGTAGATCCGGGCGGCAAAAGGAGGGAATTTGATCCGGCAAAACATTATTTATTACCTTTTCCACAGAGTGAAATGGATGTGAATAAAAATCTCGTTCAAAATCCGGGATACAATTAATGCTGGAACTAATAAGTAAGTAATAATATCGATAGCTCAACAAGATTCTAAAGATGAATAATATTTTTTTATTGATTAAATAAAGACTTGTTGAGCTATTTTTTAAACCTGTTGGAATATGATAAAAAAAAGTTTCATTTTCTATTTTTTTGTGGGAATGATTTTCATGAATTGTGCTGATACACATGGTGGAAAATCAATAAATTCTTCTGTAAACAAATATAATATTGTCTGGACTTCCCCTTCCTTCGATCACACGGGCTCAATGCCGGTAGGAAATGGAGATATTGGATTAAACGTATGGGTAGAACAAAAAGGAGATATTTGCTTCTACATTGGAAAAACTGATTCATGGGGTGATAACGGAAGATTGCTGAAAATAGGAAAAGTCAGAATTAAAACTGAACCTCAGATTATTTTTGATAATTGCGATTTTAAACAAGAATTAGACTTGCAGAGCGGGAAAATTGTAATCACTTCCCAGGGAAATTGGCAGGGGAAAAAGCAAAATATAGGTATTTCAGTTTGGGTCGATGCTAACAACCCGGTTATTTATGTGGATACCCACGGTGACACACCTCTCCAATTCGGCGCTAACATAGAACTATGGAGAACCGAACCTTATGATTTGCCTGAAGTAAGTGTTAGTGACTTACTGGAAAATCGCTCCAAGCCGGGTCTCTTAAATGAGCGTGTAATTGTTGAGCCTGATAGTATCATAGATGGAAAAAACCATTATATTGGCTGGCTGCATCATAATAAAAAATCGGTGGGATTTGATATCACTAACGAACTGCAAGGTCTATCAGACTTTTTTGAGACAGGCCCTATTATTCATCGCACTTTTGGCGCAATTATTAAAGGAACAAAAGGTGAAAAAGTCAGTGATCACGAACTGCGGACGTCTAAATCGAAAGATTCAAGAATTGAAATATATGTTTTGACAAAACATCCTTCCAGTCCCGAAGAATGGCAAAATCAAATAGAGGTGTTATCCGGGAAAATCGCCTCGGAATCATTTAGGGAAAGAGATAAGAAACACAAGGAATGGTGGGCTCAATTTTGGGATAGAAGCTGGATGGATGCCACGAATAATGATCTTTCAAACCCTGATGATAGCAGTGCTTTTTTCGTATCAAGGGGTTATGTGCTTCAAAGATTTATCACAGCGTCGGCAGGAAGAGGAAATTATCCGATCAAATTCAATGGGTCAATTTTTACAGTACCCGCAGAAGGAACCTCCGGAGATCCCGATTATCGCCGCTGGGGACCGGGATATTGGTGGCAGAATACTCGACTGCCCTATATCAGCTTGAATACTTCAGGAGATTTTGATCTTATCCAACCTTTTTTCAAGATGTACGCGGATGATATTTATAATCTGTGTAAATATAGAACCAATAAGTATTTCAATTTTGATGGTGCATATTTTCCTGAATGTATGTATTTCTGGGGGGCTTGTTTTACAAATGATTATGGTTGGACTAAAATGGAAGAGCGTGTAGATAAACTGCAGGATAGCAGATGGCATAAATGGGAATGGGTAGCAGGCCCGGAGTTAGTTCACATGATGCTTGATTATTATGACTTCTTACCCGATCAGGTTTTCTTGAAAGAGAAAATAATTCCGGTTGCCAATGATGTAATGAAGTTTTTTGACAATTACTATAAAGTAAATAACGAAGGTAAATGGGTAATGCATCCTTCTCAAGCACTGGAGACCTGGTGGGACTGTACTGACCCCTTACCTGAAATTGCAGGCTTAAGAAGCATAACTCAACGGTTGATGCAGCTTCCCGACTCCGAAGTTAAAAGGGAGAACATCGATTTTTGGGAGACTATAAAAGATAGGATACCCGATATCCCGGTGCATGAAACAGAATTAGGAACAACACTCGCCCCGGCTGGAATTTTTAACGATAAACGAAACGTTGAAAACCCGGAACTGTATGCCGTCTTTCCATTTAGGCTTTTCTCAATAGACAAACCAGATATTGATTGGGCAATGAATGCACTAGAACTACGATCAGATAAGGGAAATTCGGGGTGGCGACAAGATGATATTTTCATGGCTTATCTGGGACTGACCGACCAGGTAAAAGACAATATAATTGCCAGGGCAACAACTTTTGATAAAAACTCCAGGTTCCCGGCCTTTTGGGGACCTAACTACGATTGGGTTCCCGATCAGGATCACGGGGGAGTATTGATGAAAGCATTCCAGTCGATGCTATTGCAAACCGATCTATCTTCTGATAAAATTTACCTGTTGCCGGCCTGGCCTAAAGAGTGGGATATAGATTTTAAACTTCATGCTCCTAAAAATACTGTAATTACGGGGAAAGTGGTGAAAGGTGAGTTACAGTCACTAGACGTGAATCCTGTTTCACGAAAAAATGATATTGTAATATGTACACCTTACTAATAGACTGAATTCGATTTTTGGTATTTGTTGAAAATTGCAATAATATTTTGAGTTTTTCAATTTAATGTACCCAAAAGTCCTGCCGCTCCGTCTTTGGCTTGGCTGGTCGGCCTCGCTTCCCGCTGGTCGGTTTGGCCTTGGGCATATAGGCCGGAGCGCATCCGTCAGGGATGGTGAAATCAAAGGCTTTGCAAATGTCCACCTGAGGCCCAACGAACGGAGTAATGAACTTGAGCCTGCCCCGGTCACTTCTATCCATAATTCTTTAATCAATTAATAAATATCTTTTGACAATACTGGTGAGACGTTTGATGTCGGCTTTTTGTTTGTTTTTATAGCCACATAATGCTACGATCCTGTCCGGGTTATGATTCAGCAGCAATACTTCACGATCAGGCACATTATCCATCTGTTGCACATTGTTCGTACTACAGCTGCTATCAGTTATTCAGACATATCTGGTTCTATAGTATGGGTAAAACTGAATCAGATTTAAAATTTATAATTGATCATTCAAAGAATAAAAAAGCAGAGATAAAGGGATCACATGATGTCCTCATAAAAATGACTCCAAACGAATTTATCATTTCAAAATTACAATCCTTTATTCACGATTTCCCTGAAACTCGTGTTCGGTACGAACATGATAAACTGTCGGATACACATTTTGTGGAAGTAGAGCCTAATGAGGTATATCATCTGAGTGACAAATAC
>JAQWBH010000142.1 GCA_028707405.1 Parabacteroides sp.
GAACCTTATAGGATCTTCGAATGTAACGGAGTCCGAATAGGCGTATTGGGATTGATACAACTTGGTACGAATGGTCTTCCGGACTCTCATCCTAAGAATCTGGCGAATATTCATTTTCGCTCTCCTCTGAAGGTGGCACAGGAATATGCATGGTTGCGCGATCGTTGTGATGTGTTTATTATTCTTTCGCATAATGGTTATGAAGAAGATTTGGCTCTGGCAAAAGAATATCCGATAGCAGATGTGATTCTGGGCGGTCATTCGCATTCCAAAATTGAAGGAACGATGAGTAACGGAGTGCTTGTTACGCAGGCAGAAAAGCAATTGAAGTATGTAACGGAATTGACCCTTAAGCTCGCTAATGGAAAGGTTATTGAAAAAAAAGCGCATTTGATCAACGTAAAGGATAATCCGAAAAAGGATGAGAAGGTGCAATCCATGGTCAACGAGTTTAATGATAACAAGGAATTAAAGCGTGTTGTAGCACAGGCAAAAGAAAGTTTTCTTAATAAGGAAGAATTAGGATGTATGATGGCAGATGCGATTCGTATTGAATCGGGGGCTGACATTGCTTTGCAGAATTCAGGAGGTGTTCGTCTTGATTCTTTTCCGGCAGGACCAATCTCATTAGGAGATGTTTATCGTCTAGACCCATTTGGCAATGAAATGGTCATGTTTAATATGACAGGCGGTGAGGTTATACAGATGATTCTTGCTACTTGTAAATCTGATAATTACGGACCCGGTTACGTTTCCGGCATAAAATATACAATAACATTTGGCAATGATAAGGATGACATGAGAGATGTTAAGGTATGGATGGCAGACGGTTCGCCAATTGATAAGAAACGGGTTTATAAGGTTACTATGAACAGCTATATTGCTACAGTGAGCGATTTTGAGAAGAAAAATGAGGGACAAAATTTATTTCGCACTTGTTCTGATGCCATAATTGATTATCTCACCCAGCAATCTGTTGTAGATTACAAGGGAGTGAGTAGAGTTACCATAAAAAGAGTGAAGTGATATTTTTTAATAATCTTCTAGAGCAAGTTAGTTGAGCAAGAATTTGTATCAAAAATTAAAGTTTTTATTCTTAAAAAAGCATCTGTAAAAAGCATAAAATACATTCGAATGCGCGAACCATTTCATTCGATAGAAACCTTCAACGGATTCGAAAGAAATGCTTCTTACATCCGAATGAAATACAGAATTCATTCGAATCAAGTTTATTATCTAATACACTGTAATATAGACTATTATATACCATGAGGCGTTTTTACTCGCATAGTTGTAGGTAAAAGCGTTATTTTGCCATATGATGGGGTATGATCAAAATTCTATGTTTTTTAGAAATTCGGTCGTTTTTTATATCTCAAAGGCATAAATAAAAAAGATGTTTTTTATCTTTGTAACAGTAGAGTTGCTTAAGTTACATAAACTAAATACAATGTTATATTATGGGAAAGATTATATTAACCATCGGTCGCCAATATGGAAGTGGCGGACGTGAAATCGGACAGAAGCTGGCTTCTGCATTCGGCATTAATTATTATGATAAGGAATTGATGGCTGAAGCTGCTAAAAGTAGTGGATTAAGCCGGGAGTTTTTTGAAAAGGCTGACGAAAAAGTAGCAAGCAGTTTGGCTTATGCCTATTCGGTCGGGTTCCCATATATGGGTTTGTTTACGCCTTATGCCGATGTTCTTTCCAATGACGGATTGTTTAAGTTTCAGAGCGAGGCAATACGTAAGATCGCCGATAAGGGTTCTTGCGTGATGGTCGGCCGTTGTGCTGATTATATTCTTCGCGACTATCCGAAATGTTATAGCGTGTTTATTCATAATACGAAGGAAAATCGTATCAAACGAATTATGGATGCACAGCATGTAACGGAAGAACAGGCAAAAGAATTGATGATAAAAACGGATAAATCGCGTGCTGCTTATTACAATTATTATACCAATAAGGCTTGGGGTGTAGCGGCTTCGTATGATCTGTCGATTAATGTAGCCGTCTTAGGAATAGATGCTACGGTAAGCTTTATTAAGAATTTTGTTGAACAAAAAATGACTCGACCGCTTTAACATTTCGAATAATGTTATTACTTTTGTGCAGATGAAGCGAAAAAGGATGTCATTGAAAGATAAAATAATACGCTATGTAATGTTTGTAGCCAGCATTTTTGTAATGCTGGCTGTCATTCTTCCGCATTATCATCATCAGGATGGCGCTCCTAGTTATCGAACGCTGGCTTCCGAAGAAGCCGAAGGCGAACCTGGCGGATGAGAGTCGCATGATTGTGGCGATCATGGGCATACGATAGAATTCTTTACATCAATACAGTTGCATGTAATCGATAATGATTTGCACTATTTTCTTTTCCCGCTGCAGACTGTGTTCTCTTTGGTTGATGAGGTGAAGTCTGCTTGCATGCATCTTTTATTCAAACACAACTCAGTCTTATATGTCGAATCTCTCCATAGTATTTGGATAAGAACGGTCTTAGGACTTCGTGCACCGCCCTCATTGTAATCTCCTATTTTATTTTGTTTTTTGATGATGAGTTGTTTTTTGCGTTTGAGACAACTCATGATCTGTTATCTATTCATGTTTATTAATTGAGAAATACAATGAAAAAAATATATTTGTTTTGGGCGTTGTCTGTCTGTATCTTAATGGGATGCGGCGGATGTGCAGCCCAAAGTGGTCAAGGTCATGATGAAGAGGAAGAAGAACATGAACATGCCCATGAAGCCGGAGAGGCTCATGTTCCCGGCGAAGTTGTCTTTAAGAAAGCTATGGCCGATGCTGTTGGGCTGAAAACGGTAAAGATGACGCCTGCTGAGTTTTCGGATGTCATCAAAGCTACCGGCCGGATCGTTGCTGCTCAAGGTGGCGAATCAGTTGTTGTGGCAACAGCTTCGGGTATTGTTAATTTTGGAAAGCTGATTGTCGTTGATGGTATGGCTGTGCATAAGGGGCAACCGTTGCTGAGTTTATCGTCCAGTAATCTGGCCGATGGCAATGGTGCCGTAAAAGCGGTGAATATTAACCGGTTGATATGGTTTTCATAAGGAGGATTTAAATTTATATATTCATAATATTAAAAATTCAATCAGCTATGCTAATTGAAAGAAATTTTCAAAAATTATGATCAATAAAATCATTTTATATTCTATACGACACAAATTTGTCGTGTTATTATTATTATTTGTAATAATAGGAGGAGGTCTTTATTCTCTTCGTACTATTAATGTGGATTCTACTCCGGATATTACCAATAACCAAGTCCAGGTAATCACCACTGCTGAGAATTTGTCAACGGCTGATATAGAACAGTTTGTCACTTATCCTGTGGAGTTAGCTATGTCTAATTTACCCGGAGTAAAGGATGTCCGTTCTATATCAAGATTTGGCCTTTCGGTCGTTACGGTTATCTTTAATGATAATATGGGTTCATATCTGCCACGTCAGTTAGTTCAAGAGAAACTAGGTGAAGTAAAGGAGCAAATACCACAAGGCTTTGGTACGCCCGAAATGGGTCCAATCACAACAGGTCTTGGAGAAATATACCAGTATACTTTGATTCCGAAGGATATATCAAGATATACGCCGCAAGAATTGCGTACTATTCAAGATTGGATTGTAAAACGTCAAATGGCAATGATACCTGGAGTCGTAGAGGTTAATTCTTTCGGTGGAAGTATCAAACAATATGAAATCTCTCTTTCGTCCGAACGACTTAATTCTATGAACATAACAATGTCTGAAGTCTTTGACGCTCTTAATAAAAATAATGTAAACACAGGAGGTGCATACATAGAGAAAAATCACATGGCCAATTTCATTCGTGGAGAAGGGTTGGTAAAGTCGATAGACGATATCAAGAGCATTGTAGTGAAAAAAGAAAATAATATACCGATCCTTATACGTGATGTGGCGGAGGACGTAAAATTCGGTGAACAAGTGCGTTATGGAGCTTTCACACAAGATGGTCATGAGGCAGTAGGAGGTATGATTCTGATGTTGAAAGGAGCCAATTCTGAAAAAGTTGTAAGAGATGTGAAAGAACGAATTAAGTCTGTTCAGAAATCCCTTCCTGCGGGTATTGAGATTAAACCTTTCCTTGACCGTTCCAATCTGATAGAACGCACCACAAGTACAATTGCCCGTAATCTGATAGAAGGAGCTCTTATTGTGATTTTTGTACTTATTTTGCTCTTGGGAAGTATACGAGGCGGTCTTATAACGGCTTCGGTCATTCCGTTAGCACTCCTTTTTGCCTTTATCATGATGCGTTTGTTTGGCGTATGGGCCAATCTGATGAGTTTGGGAGCCATAGATTTTGGTATTATAGTCGATGGGGCCGTAATAATAGTTGAAGGAATTACCCATAAGATAGAATCCAGAATGAAGAAAAAGATGAACTTCAATCAGGAGACTATGAATACCATAAGTTATGATTCTGCATCAACAATGATGAATTCTGCATTCTTTGGTCAGCTCATCATACTTATTGTTTTCACACCGATACTTTTTCTTTCTGGTGTCAGCGGTAAGATGTTCCAACCCATGGCATATACATTCTCATTTGCTATATTGGGTGCAATCATTCTTTGTCTTACCTATGTACCGATGATTTCGTCTTTACTGATGCGTCCTTCCCGAAATCCTAATAGCCTCTTTGCTCGTTTGGAACATTGGTTTGAAAGCTTTAGCATGAAAATAATGAATAAGATACATGCTCTTTACGAACCACTCTTGAGTTTTTCTCTTGGTCACAAGAAACTTATTCTTTTCATAGCGATTATTCTTTTTACCATTACAGGAATTACATTTAGCCGAATGGGAGGAGAATTCATTCCCAGTTTGGATGAAGGAGATATTGCCATGCAAACCTTTTTGCGTCCCGGCAGTTCTCTTTCGGAAACGATTAAGCGTGAAGAAGAAGTCGAGAGGTTATTACTCACAAATTTTCCTGAAATAAAAACCGTATGTGCTCGTATCGGAGTTGCCGATATACCCACGGATCCCATGGGGTTTGATTATACAGACAGTTTCATTATTTTGGAAAAAGATAGGAGCAAGTGGAAATCTGCAAAAACGAAAGAGGAGTTAATTGAGAAAATGAAGGATAAACTCAGTGGGCTTCCTGGTTTAAATTTTTCTTTTTCGCAACCGGTGGAATTACGATTTAATGAATTGTTGACGGGAATTCGCGAAGATGTTGCGGTGAAGCTGTATGGTGATGATCTTGATACGTTGAATGACTTGGGTGAAAGAATGGTCGACATTATCAGTAAGATAAAAGGTGCAGGAGATGTATCACTGGAACGTACATCCGGACTTCCTCAGATAACGGTAAAGTACGACCATCAAAAGATAGCACAGTATGGACTGAATATAGAAAAGCTTAATCAATATGTGAGTGCAGCTTTTTCAGGAAGTAAAGCCGGTGTCATATTCGAGGGTGAAAAGCGCTTTGACATGGTTATACGTCTAACTCAGCAAGAACGTAAGAGTATAGAAGATTTACAAAACCTGTATGTCGACATGCCAAACGGTCAGCTCATTCCATTGAAAGAAGTGGCAGATATCAGTTATCAACCTGGACCTATGCAGATATCCAGAGATCAAGCCTCACGACGAATATATGTGGGAGTAAACGTACGCGGCAGGGACGTTCAGTCGCTTGTAGAAGAAATTCAAAAGAAACTCGATAAAGAACTCAAGTTACCTGCAGGTTATCGTATCACTTATGGTGGCGAATTCCAGAATCTGCAAGATGCCAAAGCTCGCTTGATGATTGTAATGCCTATAGCAATGCTGCTTATTTTTATTTTACTCTATTTTGCACTGAAATCTGTAAAACAGGCTTTGATGATATACATGGCTGTACCGCTTGCCACCATCGGAGGTATTTTCTCACTGGTAATACGTGGCATGCCGTTCAGTATCTCAGCGGGTGTAGGCTTTATTGTTCTTTTCGGTGTAGCCGTACTTAATGGACTTGTGCTGATTAATAGATTTAACTCGTTAAAGGAAAAAGGTATGACAGATGTAACGGAACGTATCAAAATAGGCACACGTGAGCGGCTACGGCCAATACTTCTTACTGCCACAGCTGCTATGCTCGGATTCCTGCCGATGGCTGTATCAGGCTCTGCAGGAGCTGAAGTCCAGAGACCTTTGGCCACTGTTGTTATAGGTGGATTATTTAGTGCCACACTGCTCACCTTGTTGGTAATACCTTTGTTATATGCTCTGGAAGAGCGAATTGGTAAACACGGTGCACATGGTAAAGTTCTTACAATGGTAACAGTAGTGATGATGTTGTTACTTCCTCATACTTTGAAAGCTCAACAATCAATATCTCTTAATAAGGCTGTTCAAATGGCAATTGATACTTATCCGTCTATCGAAGCTGCCCGATTGGATGTGAGAGCGCAAAAGGAAATGAAACGTTCGGCATGGGATATCGGTGCAACGGAAATAGCAACAGGAACAGAAGAGAAAGGTAAAAATAATGATGCAATAACAACTTTAATCTCTGTCAGACAGAACCTTGATATTCTGGGAATTGGAGCTCGTTCCAAATTTTATGGTAAACAAGTCGATGTTTCAAGAGCACAAGTAAAAGTAGAAGAGAGGGAAATTCGTCGTGAAGTAAGTATCGATTATGGAATGGCCTATGTGGCTCATCAACGCCGGTTAGTATATGATCAACTTGATTCGATATACCGAGATTTCGAGAAGGCTGCAAAGTTGCGTTATGAAACGGAGGCTACATCTAAATTGGAGTATATCTCGGCTCAGAATCAGGCCCGACAGATAAACTTGACGATGTTGCAGGTTATACGTGATGAACAGATAGCGTTGATAAATCTTAATCGCTGGCTGGGAGATAAAACTTCTTATACAACGGATAGTAGTGTTACGGAATTGCCAACGGATGTTGTGCCGTCGTCGACTATACATCCTATCATGCAACTTGCCGATGAAAAAATAAAGTTGGCAGATAGTAAATATAAAATGGAAATATCCGAATTCTTTCCTAAGTTTTTTGTGGAGTACGGTAAACAAAAAATAGGATCGACCACCGGATATTATTCCTATCAAGTAGGTCTTAGTCTGCCCCTTTTCTTTGGGGCACAGTCCGGGCGTACCAAAGCTGCAAAGACGGAACGATATATTGCCGAACAGAACTATAATAGTCGTCAACGCGAATTGGTTTCTCAACGCGATGCTATTACAGATCAGTACGAGAAATGGAAAAGTTCTCTGAAATATTATAGTGAAACAGCTCTTCCTCTGGCCAAAGAGCAACAACAAGCTGCTATACAGTATTATCATAAAGGTGCAACCGATTATCTCGGATTTATCCAGAACATGAAAGATGCTACTCAAATTCAGCTTGATTATTGGAATTGTTATAGTGAATATTTAAACACGAAATTCAATTTAGAATATTGTTATTAATTACATAAACATAAGGTAAAAAAATGAAATACAAGTTATTATATATAGTCATACTGGTAAGTTCAGCAGTCATTATGTCCGGTTGCGGAGGAAAAAATGAACAGTCGAAAGAGATCTCAACTTCCGCGCAAGAACACGAATCATCACTGACAGATGTGGTTCTTTCAGATGTCCAAAAAAAGTCTCTTAATATTACAATTGGGAAGATGCCTATTTATCAGTTTAAAGGACTGATAGAGGCTAATGGCACATTGTCTGTAATGCCACAAAGCGAAGCTTTGGTATCTCCCTACATGGGTGCAAATGTGAAATTGATTCTTGTAAAAGAAGGACAAACGGTTTGTCGCGGTCAAGTTCTTGCCTATCTTTCACATCCGGATTTGTTGGATTTGCAGAATCGTTATCTTGCAGCATACAATCGTATGACGTATGTCTCACAAGAGTATGATCGCCAGAAAAAACTTTATACCGAGAAGATAGGTGCGGGGAAGGATTTCCAGCAGGTACAATCGGAATATAATTCTTTATTGGCTGAACTTAGAACTACCGAGTCGCAACTCAGTCTTATCGGTATAAACCCTATAAGTGTGCGTAATGGTAAAATAATTTCAAGTATAGCCGTTAAAAGTCCCATCGGTGGCTCGGTAGAAAAGATAAATATAAAGACCGGACAATACGCCGATTCCCAAACCCCGATGTTTCGTATTGTTAATATAGATAATATTTATGCAGATCTTCTTGTTTTCGAAAAAGATGTGCCGATGGTAAAAGTTGGTCAGAATGTATCGTTATCTTTACAATCCGCCACTGGTGCAAAATATACTGGGAAAGTGTATTCTGTGGGTAGAACATTCGAAAGTTCCCTTAAGGCTGTGCATGTTCGTGTTACTATCGATGGCTTAAAGGATGGACTGATTGCCGGAATGTACCTCTGTGGAAAAATAGAATCAGATACAAAACAACTTGCCGCAATATCCGAAGAAGGGGTCGTAGATGATTCTGGAAAATCTTATGTATTTTCAGTAGCACAGCAAAACGGTAAATGGATTTTTCATCCTATCGAAGTGAAAAAAGGAAGAGATGAAAAGGGGCATGTGGAGATAATGAATTCCGATAAATTAAAGGACGATATGGCTTTTGCTCTTGACAATGCCTATTATATAATTTCTGAAATGAAAAAAAATGAGACGGGGGAAGAGTAACTTTTATGATGGTATTTAACAATATTTTTTAGTATATGAACAAAAAATTGGTTAGAATAGTAGTTTCTGCAACACTGTTGATAGGGGCTGTTATAGTTGAAAAAACGGCTAATTTGCCTGTTTGGCAACTTCTGATAGTATATATTGTTCCATACCTACTGATAGGATATGATATTGTAGAAGAAGCTCTAGAAGGCTTAACCAAAGGAAATGTCTTTAATGAAGATTTCCTTATGGTTATTGCCACTCTTGGAGCATTGTGTATTGGCTTCTTACCTGGAAGTGCAACCGAATTTCCTGAGGCGGTATTTGTAATGTTGTTCTTTCAAGTGGGAGAACTATTTGAGGACATAGCAGAGGGACGTAGCCGAAAGTCTATTTCGGATTTAATGAACATTCGTCCAGATTCTGCTAATGTGTTACGTGATGATGCTATTAGTGTAGTATCTCCAGAGACTGTAGCCGTAGGAGAAATTATTGTAATAAAACCAGGGGAGAAGGTTCCTCTGGATGGCATAGTGATGGAAGGAACATCCAATCTCGATACAGTAGCATTGACGGGTGAAAGCCTTCCTCGAGAAGTAAACGTAGAGGATACCGTTATATCAGGCTGTGTTAATATATCAGGTCTACTCAAAGTAAAAGTTACAAAAAATTTTGGACAGTCTACAGCTTCTAAGATTATTAACTTAGTAGAAAATACAAGTGTAAATAAATCAAAAAGTGAAACCTTTATTACCAAATTTGCTCGAGTTTATACTCCAATCGTAGTGTTTGTGGCAATTGCTCTAGCTATCTTACCCCCCCTCTTTTCTTATGATTTTATGGAGACATTTCCTATATGGCTGAATCGTGCATTGACATTTCTGGTAGTATCTTGCCCATGCGCATTGGTTATATCTGTCCCTCTCACTTTCTTTGGGGGCATTGGTGGAGCTAGCAAGAATGGAATACTCATAAAAGGAGGAAACTACATGGAGACACTTGCCAAAATTGGGACTGTCGTTTTCGATAAGACAGGGACGTTGACAAAAGGAAAATTTGAAGTTAGCACCATTCATTCAAGCCAGATTAATGAAAACCAATTGCTACATTTAGCAGCTCATGTAGAACGTTTCTCTACACATCCTATAGCCATTTCTTTGCGAAATGCATATCCAAATGAAAACGATGACTGCAAAATAGAAGATATAGAAGAAATATTAGGCCATGGTATTCGTGCAAAGGTGAATGGCGAGATTGTTTGTGTAGGTAATACCAAGATGATGGATTCTATTGGGGCCAGATGGAAACCATGTGAAAAGAGCGGTACAATTATTCATGTGGCTGTTAATGGACTGTATGTTGGGCACATCGTTATATCAGACAAGATTAAGGAAGATTCAAAAGATGCGATTGCTGCCTTGAAAGCAGAAGGTATTGAAAAAACGGTAATGCTTACGGGTGATCGAAAAGAAGTTGGAGAGGCTGTTGCAAAAGAATTATGTTTGGATGAATATCATGCAGAACTCCTTCCTGTAGATAAAGTGAAATATTTGGAGCGTATTATCAAAGAGAAAAATAGAAAAACCAATTTGGCTTTCGTTGGGGACGGTATCAATGATGCTCCTGTATTAGCTAGGGCAGATGTCGGAATAGCAATGGGCGGACTTGGATCTGATGCAGCCATCGAGGCGGCAGATGTAGTCCTTATGGATGATAACCCATTTAAAATAGCTGTTGCTATCAATATTGCTCGCCGAACAATATTGATAGCAAGACAAAATGTGATATTTGCTATTTTTGTTAAGGTTTTAGTTCTTGTGCTCGCGGGATTTGGTATAGCTACAATGTGGATGGCTGTGTTTGCTGATGTGGGTGTAACGGCCTTGGTAATCCTTAATGCTATGCGTACACTTAAAAAGCAGTATACTAGTTGGTAAAATTAATATAACGTAAACTTAACTATTCTATTTGTCTCTTAAAAATGCATTTATATACTGATTAACAGTAAAATAATGGCATGAATATTTTGATAAATTTGCAAGTTTTCGTATTTTTGAATGTAGAAACTTGCAAATCTATCATATTCCTTTACAGATTAATTTTGCCAACGGCTTTTCTCCCTTATTGTGCTTTGTTACCATTGCATATAATCTTCTATTGTCAGTCCTATGAAATTCGGAATCACCTGATATACTTTATCTTGAATGACTTCAACAGCATTTGTTGTGCTTAGCCCTATAACACGCATGCCTGCCCGGTTTCCGGATTCGATACCGGC
>JAQWBH010000595.1 GCA_028707405.1 Parabacteroides sp.
CCGTCATCTCGAAACCCGTCCGGAAGCATCACCTTTCATCAATTTCTCAACCTCTTCAACAGTTACCTGATTAAAATCGCCATAGATTGTATGCTTCAGACAAGAAGCAGCCACAGCAAAATCAAGCGCTTTCTGATTGTCGTCGGGATATGAAAGCAGTCCATAAATCAACCCTCCCATAAATGAATCACCACCACCAACGCGATCGACAATATGCGTGATATCGTAACGGCGAGACTGATACAGCTTCTTACCTGCATAAAGCACGCCTCCCCAAGTATTATGGTTCGCGTTAATTGAACCGCGAAGAGTAATAATCACCTTCTTTGCCCGCGGAAACTTAGTCATCAGTTGTACACAAACCGATTCAAACTCAGCTTCATTCACTTCTCCGCCGGTTTTTGCTACATCAAAATCTTTCGGCTTAATGTCGAACACCTTCTCTGCATCCTCTTCATTACCCAGTATAATATCACTTCCGGCAACCAATTCAGGCATCACCTCTCCCGCCTTCTTGCCATAGTCCCAAAGGTTCTTTCGATAATTCAAGTCGCATGAAACAGTCACTCCCATGGCGTTTGCAACACGGATAGCCTCCAGACAGGAATCAGCGGCGCCCTGTGAAATAGCAGGTGTAATGCCTGTCCAGTGAAACCAGGCTGCATCGCGGAACACCTCTTTCCAATCGACCATTCCCGGCCGAATCTCAGAGATTGCCGAATGTGCACGGTCATAAACCACTTTGCTTGCACGAGCGACAGCCCCCGTCTCCAAGAAATAAATACCCAAACGTTCGCCTCCATAAACAACATGCGACGTATCAACGCCATATTTATGTAAATCCATCACACACGCCCTGGCAATATCATTCTTTGGCAAACGCGTCACAAACTCGGCCGCCATGCCATAATTTGCCAATGAGACAGCCACATTAGCTTCGCCGCCGCCAAAGGTCGCATTCAACTTATCGCTTTGACAAAAGCGGAGATATTCAGGAGTAGCCAGCCGAAGCATGATTTCTCCAAATGTTATAACTTTCTTTTCCATGTCGGTAATCCTATAATTCTGCTTACAAATGTAAGGGTTTATTTTCAAACACACACATTCTGTGTGCGAAAACATAAAAATATAAACCATCGTATTTCTCTTCTGACAGAAAATATTCAATTTAACGTGATTTAACCGCTTCTGTGATGTTAGTATACGGCAATAGCATATCTTTGCGAGATACTCGTAAAATGTATTAAAAGAATAAGGATATGGAAAAGTTAACACATCAAGAAGAAGATGTCATGTTGCGTGTTTGGAAAATAACACCCTGTTACATTAAAGATATCATGGCTACATATGAAGGCGAAAAACCTCCTTATACAACTGTAGCCTCTGTTGTAAAAAACTTACAACGTAAGAAATATGTGAAAGCCAAACAATATGGCAATACTTATCAGTATACTCCGCTTATTGATCAATCGGAATACAAATATGACCTCATGGATCATGTTATGAAGAACTACTTCAACAATTCTTTCAAAGGGCTGGTCTCCTATTTTGCAAAAGAGCAAAAGATTTCGCCTAAAGAATTAGAAGATATTGCCAAAATGATAGATAAAGGCAAAGAGTAATCATTTATATACATAGGTATCATGTCCCCGGAATTCGCCTACATAATGAAGGTGAATATAGGAATTATTATCCTATATCTTACCTACAAACTGCTATTCAGCAAGGATACATTCTTCAAGTTAAGGCGCTCTATCTTGTTGTTTTTTATAGCTATAGCGATATTATATCCATTGATTGACATTCAAGAATGGATGAACCGACAGACACACATGGAGAAGGTCGTACAGATTTATTCAACCATTGTTCCGGGAAACATAGTCACACCACAGGAGGTAGCGACTGACTGGCATACGGTCCTATATTCAGTAATACATTATCTCTATTGGATTGTCACAACAACGTTCCTCATCCGTTTTATCCTGCAACTATTCTGTATCCTCAAACTGGCACGAATCTCACAAAAAACAACTGTTCATGGCCTTAGGGTAAGAGTGACGAACAAGCCGTGCGGTCCGTTTTCATTCTTCAGGCTCATTTTTATTCACCCTGATTCTATAGCCGAAAACGAGATCGACGAAGTGTTGACACATGAATATACACATGCCAAACAATACCATTCACTGGATGTAATTATCAGCGAGCTGGCTTGTGCTGTCTTCTGGTTTAATCCGATTATGTGGCTACTAAAACATGAAATACGCTATAATCTTGAATACCTGGCCGACGAAGATGTTCTAAAAGCCGGTTATGACAGTAAAAGCTACCAGTATCATCTGCTGGAGATGACGCAGCATAGTTCCAATGAATCGATTGTATTATCCAATAGCTTCAATATCCTGCCACTGAAAAATCGGATACATATGATGAACAAACGGCGCACGCACAAACTATTCAAGGCTAAATATCTCATTGCAGTTCCTTTAACAGGATGTTTGCTGCTCATTAGTAATATAGATGCCTTGGCCCGTATCAAAAATAAAATTGTCGACAACCGATTGACTCAGATGCTTATACCGTCTATTGATAATGCCATCGAAAACAAAACGAAAGAAGTCAATTCGGATGAAG
>JAQWBH010000143.1 GCA_028707405.1 Parabacteroides sp.
AGGCATACTATCACGGTAATGACTATAGCAGATGTTGAATTTGGGGAAAAATCCTAAGCTGTTTTTCTCTACCAACCCGGATATGAGAGACAAAGATGTCATAGAATATTATCGCACCCGTTTTCAGATTGAATTTTGCTTTCGCGATGCCAAGTCTTTTACGGGACTTATGCAGTCTCAGGCAAGAGACACCCGGAAACTTTCTTTTAACTTCAATGCATCTCTAACATCAGTAAACCTGGCAAAGGTGCTAGCAAAGGAAAGAGGTATTCCTTTTTCTATGTCATCGTGTAAAACAATGATACACAATGCCTATCTGCTTGAACGATTTATTTGCGTGTCCGGCATAAGACCGAACAGAAGTTTAAATGATAAACTTGTTAAAGAACTAATTGAGTTTGCAGCAATTGCTGCATGACTCGAAACTATATTTTTAATGAACTATTGAAGGAATGAAACGAATAATTTATATCATATATCGTAGTTAAAATATCATTTTACATAGTTAAATAATAAATAAAAAACTATTAATTGCGTGATTATTATTTTTAAGCAATTTATAATATATTTAGCTAAATAAATTAATAAAAAACACAAAATAGTTTAATGTGAATGTAATCCAATAACACAAACAAGAAATAAAATAATAAGATTGATAAATCAAGAAAAACATTAAAATATAATTAAAATAGATCGATAGTTAGGCAAACATTATTTAACTATAAGATTATTAAACTGGCATTGTAAAATACAATTAATCATATATCTATTAGAGCTTTCTAGTAACAAACAGCACGATTAACAGTTTTCTCTAAAATTATTAAATCTAGCATAGATTAGATTCTTGCATATTATAAAAATAAATATTATTAAAAAAATGGAAAAAATCTTTTTTGTTTTCATTTCATTTATTCTTGTCGGATTAAATGCCTGCTCAAGTGATGATACTAAAGAAAAGTATCCGGAAATACCTCATGATCCGGCAAAAGCTCTTCAGTTGACAGAATTCCTTCCAGAAACAGGAGGAATGGCATCACAAGTAATAATTAAAGGATCAAATTTTGGTACAGATCCTACAAAGTTGAAAGTATATTTTAATCAAAAACCAGCAAAGGTTGTAAAAACAATTGGAAATCTGGCATACGTCATTACTCCAAGATTGCCTGGAGACACATGTGTAATATCTGTTGCCATTGGAGACGATTCACTACACTATGAAAAACCCTTTTACTACAAAACACTGGTACGTGTATCTACAATCTCCGGTGTTCCAAGTGAAAAGCAAACGGTGGATGGGACGTTGGTTGAAGCCAGGTTTGATAACCCCTTTTATTTGGTGGTAGACAAAGAGAAAAATATTTTAGTTGGTGAATGGAAGGCTCGTGCGCGGCTTATAAGCGAGGAAAGGAATTCAGTTGTGACACTGATGAATGTTTCCACAAGCGGTGAAATGATGTCGGGGTGTACAGACTATAAAAACGAAACTATCTATTTCCCTATGAATGGAATGCCATATTATTATGAATTTGATCCTGAGCAACAATGGACACCCCGTCGCATTAATCCAACAATTTTCCCGGGCGATGAAATAGATCTTTCAGGCAAATATTCATTTATTTCTTCAGAAATTGACAGTATGCTATATACTATTACAACAAAAGGGGAATTGGTGAAGATAAATCCAAAAACGCGAGTAGCCTCATTGATAAAGAAAGGAATATTAAAAGATCGAATACAGACTACATTACAGGTTTATCTTGCATTTCATCCAGTAGATAAACATATGCTATATTTTGTAAATCCATCTTCAATGGCTCCACAAGATGGGCCCATTGTCGGAACAGATCGTATATACAGGATAAATATGAGGACACTTGAGATAGAAGATTTTGCCGGTTCGGGTGTTAAAGGTCATCTTGATGGACCAAAAGAATTGGCAGAGTTCAATAATCCGTGTCAGATTTGTTTTGATCAGGATGGTAACTTATATGTGGGAGATACAGATAATTTTTGTGTCAGAAGAATTTCAACCGATGGTATTGTGTCAACAATAGCCGGAATTCCCGGTAAAAGAGGATATTTAGATGGTGATCCAGACGAAGCTCTTTTTGATCGATTTTGGGGTATGAAAATAGATCCTGACGGTACACTCTATATCGCTGATTATTATAACAGAGCAATACGAAAGTTAACAATACAATAAAACATTATGGAGATAAATAAAAAATCGTGGTATGTAGTCAAAGTAGGACTTATATTATGCATTTACTTATTGGGTTATAAGAATTTCATCTATGCTCAAAAAGCTTCAAGTGAGCTCATCATAAGTGGTTTGGTATTTGATGAGTTTGAAGAAACACTTCCCGGTGTTGCAATCTATTTAAAAGATCGTCCTGGAACAGGATGGATTACCGACGAAAATGGAAAATTTTCAATCAAAGCACAACGCGGAGATGTACTGGTATTTACATTTTTAGGCTATACTCCTTTGGAGCATGTTGTTATACAGTCTGAGAGCAGCCTGAAAATTACAATGAATCCGCAAACGACAATGCTCGAAGAAACTGTTGTAGTGGGTATGGGAACGCAGCGTAAGGTAAGTGTTGTGGGTGCTATAACCTCAGTTGATGTGGCAGAATTGCAAACACCTGCCACCTCGTTAACCAATGTCCTGGGAGGAAGGGTTCCCGGAGTTATCTCTATGCAAGCCAGTGGCGAACCGGGAAAAAACATTGCAGAGTTTTGGATTCGCGGTATTGGCACTTTTGGAGCCAGCAGCGGAGCATTGGTGTTAATTGATGGCCTTGAAGGATCACTTAGTCAGGTAGATCCTGCTGATATAGAATCATTTTCAGTGTTAAAAGATGCATCGGCAACTGCAGTTTATGGAGTGCGGGGTGCCAATGGCGTTGTATTGATAACAACAAAAAGAGGCTCTAAAGAAAAGCTGAAAATCACGATTCGTTCAAATATAAAACTTTCTTATCTGAATCGCATGCCGGAGTTTTTAGACGCATATGACTATGCAGTTCTAGCCAATGAAGCATCAGTAGTGTCAGGTAATCAACAACGTTATTCTGATATCGAGCTGGAGTTGATAAAATATGGTTTGGATCCAGATTTGTACCCGAATGTAAATTGGCGTGAAGAAATACTGAACAACACTTCGTGGCAGAATACCCATTACATCAGTGCGCGTGGTGGCGGTTCAATAGCTCGTTATTTTGTTAGCATGGGGCTTTCTACAGAGTCATCTGCATATAAACAAGATTTATCAAGTAAGTACAAAAAGAAAGTCGGTTATAATACCTATAACTACCGTATGAACCTAGATATCGACCTAACAAAAACAACAGAGATTTATATGGGTTTGGATGGTTATATCAGCATCAATAGCCTTCCCGGAGATATGAACACAAGCAAACTTTGGAGGGCACAAGCTCAACTAACACCTCTAACTGTTCCTACCCGTTTCTCAAATGGCAATCTGCCGGTATATGGACCAGATGACAGCCTCTCCCCGTTTGTATTGTTGAATCATACGGGTATTACTACCAATGAGTCTTACAAAAACCTAGTAACTGTTGCTATAAATCAGGACTTTGATTTTATAACAAAGGGTTTAACCGGAAAGATTCAGGGAGCATTTGACAACCGTAATTATTATACCGAAAGTCGTCATAAACAACCTGATCTTTATAAAACAACCGGCAGGAATACCAATGGTGAATTAATTATGATCAGACGCCTTAACGCTTTTGATACACAGTATTCTTCATTGTTACAACAATGGCGTAAGTACCATTTGGAAGCTAATCTAAATTACGATCGTGTTTTCAATGAAGATCATCGCATTGGAGGTTTACTTTATTACTATATGAGCAGCGAGAAAGATACACAGTTTAAGACCTCAATGACTGCAATACCCAAAAAATATCAAGGAATTTCTTCGCGACTTACTTATGGCTATAAGGATACTTATATGATTGATGGAAACTTTGGATATACTGGCTCTGAAAATTTTAAGAGAGGAGAACAATTTGGCTTTTTCCCTTCCATTGCGATTGGGTGGGTTCCCTCTCAGTACAATTGGATGCAAACACATATACCTTTTGTTAGTTTCCTAAAAATAAGATCATCATACGGAACCGTAGGAAATGACCGGATAGCCAATGATCGTTTCCCATATCTTACAATTATCAACTCCAATGCCAGTGCCGGCTGGGGAGGAAGCTCCGGTTTGATTGAATCGGTTGTAGGAGCTGACAATCTTGTTTGGGAAGTTGCCAAGAAGGCAGATATCGGTATTGAGGGCAAATTTTTGAATAATAGTATTGAATTAGTATTTGATCTATTTCATGATAAGCGCGATGGGATCTTCCAAAAAAGGACTCAATTACCAACCTGGGTGGGTGCAATTACCATGCCATATGGGAATGTGGGATCAATGGTAAGTTACGGTGCGGATGGGAATATTAGCTATATGCATGATTTTAAAAATGGAGTTTCTTTCACCTTCAGAGGTAATTTTACTTATTCAGATAATGAAATTAAAAATTGGGAACAGCCATATCAAAAATATGACTATCTTTCATATATAAACAAACCGTATAATGTTTTGCGAGGATATAAAGCTATTGGACTATTTAAAGATGAACTGGATGTTAGAAATAGTCCGACACAGTTTGGTAAAGTTCGCCCGGGGGATATTAAATACAAGGATATTACTGGTGATGGTAAAATTACAGAAGATGATAAAGTACCATTGTCATACTCTCCCTTTCCAAGACTAATGTATGGTTTTGGTGGCGAATTACGTATCAAAGACTTTACTTTAGGTGTTTTGTTTAAAGGAACAGGGCGCACTGATTTTTTCTATCACAATAATGGTTTTGGGTATATTCCTTTTTATGGTGAGAATATTGGCAATGTTCTCTCAATGGTTAATGATCCAAAAAACCGATGGACACCAGCTTGGTATTCAAACGATCCGTCAACAGAAAACCCTAACGCACGTTTTCCACGCCTGTCATATGGCCGAAACGAAAACAATGACCAATACTCATCCTTCTGGCTGGGAAACAGCAGCTATTTAAGGCTACAGGAGGTGACGCTTAACTATAACTTTAAAACTACCGCACTGAGAGAAAGATTGGGAGTTAGCTCTATCGATTTGCAATTTGTCGGGTCAAACCTGGCTGTCTGGGATAAAGTTAAAATATGGGATCCTGAACAGGCAAATAAAAATGGATATGAATATCCAATCCCAATGACTTTTGCATTACAGATGTATATTAATTTTTAATGTTTTAAGATTGTTAAAAATGAAAAAGAACAAAATATTATTTTTTGCCGTTTCTTTATATATGATGATGTCCTCATGTAATTATCTGAGTGTAGATCACTATTTTGAAGATACGGTAAACCTGGACTCGGTGTTTCAGAATAAGGTATATTTGGAAAAATATCTATGGGGAACAGCCGCACTATTGCCGGATGAGAGCAATGTTTTCGATCATTCCTATTACCCCGCTATCTTGGGAAGTGACGAGGGTTTCACAATGTGGGAATCAGCTTATTATTCTCAACAATTTCCTCTTGACAGGATTACTGCAAATTATATGGGTGGGTTTAATATCTGGCCGCAAATGTACCAGATAATTCGCAAAGCCAACACTATTTTTGCCCGGGTAGATGAGTGCAAGGAGCTTACAGCACAAGATAAACGCGAAATAGTTGGATATGCCCATTTTCTCAGGGGGTATGCTTACTATTTTATGCTACTCAATTATGGCCCACTGTTAATTGTTGGTGATGATGTTTATGACACCAGCCTTTCCAGTGACGCTTACCAGAAGTATCGCTCCACCTACGATGAAAGCGTTGAATATGTGTGCAACGAACTCGAAACAGCAGCGGCCTATATTCCATCTACAGTACCAATTCAAACATTCGGACGCCCGACAAAGGGAGCAGCTTATGGATTAATTGCCCGTTTGAGGGTTTATGCTGCTAGTCCCCTATATAATGGAGGACAGGCTGCCAAAAGTTTTTTCTCAGGCTTTACCCGCCAATCCGATAATGAACATTACATTTCACAAACATATGATGAAAAGAAATGGGCAGTTGCCGCGGCTGCGTGTAAGAGGGTAATGGATATGAACTACTCGCTGCATACCGTAGAATCATCATACGATACACCGGAGTTACCAAAAGGAATAACTCACGACCGTAATTATTACAAGGATTGGCCTGAAGGAGCTGCAGGTATTGATCCGTATCACTCTTATGCAGATATGTTTAATGGTGAAACACTTGGATTCAAGAATCCTGAGTATGTATTTGGCAGAAATTCAACTAGGGTCAGAGATGCTACTAAGCTATACTTCCCGGGACCGTTTGGTGGATGGAATTGTTATTCAGTTCCTCAAAAATTTATAGATGCATATAAAATGGTAGACGGAAGAGATATTAATACCTCAAGTGGTCTGTATCCCTATCTTGAAGAGGGGTTTACCTCCAAGGACCAAGCCTTTTCGGGTTATACTATTAAGCCAAACGTAAGCCTGATGTATATGAACAGGGAACCGCGCTTTTATGCAAGCATTGGGTATAGCGGTTGTCTGTGGCCTATGAATTCTACAACTGAGACGGGTAAATATATGGTGCAGATTTTTTATTCAACTGACGGTAACTCAGGAAGAAGTGCGGCCACTCAAGGTGATGTCAGAAACTATCCCATCACCGGCTATGTACCTAAAAAATATATTCATCCGGACGATGCCTGGAGTGGTGCGAATGCCGCCGTACTCAATAAATCATTTGGGATGATACGCTTTGCAGATATACTTCTCATGTATGCAGAAAGCCTTAACAACCTGACTGAAACACATACAGTCACCGATGTTGATGGAAATCCATTAGGTACATTCTCCCGCGATATGGAAGAAATTAAAAGGGCTTTTAATTTGGTCAGGTATAGAAGCGGCCTACCAGGGCTTACTTATGAGGAAGTAAGTACAAAGGAGCATTTTTTTGAGGTTCTTAAAACCGAGAGAATGGTTGAATTTCTCCACGAAGGGTTGAGATATTATGATGTACGCCGATGGGGTATAGTTAAAGAAGAGGAAGCAATGCCTATTATGGGGATGGATACAGAAAGGACAGAAAAAGATGGTTATTATAATCGTGTAATCTGTAACTATAGCGGAGTAAGAAATCGTGTGTTTAAAGATAAAATGGTATTACTTCCTATTGATAGACAGGAAATTAAACGAGTTCATACTTTAGATCAAAATCCCGGATGGGAAGATTAACTAATAATTAAATTTTCAGTGATGAAGTTAAATATAAAACAATTATCAATAGCTTTTTTTGCCATTTTATTTTTCATATCATGTGAAAAAGATTTACTTAACACGGAGCATTATAAAGCTGTTATATACATGAAAAGCGGGGATAACAATATATTTGCCTACCCACATGCAATGAACGATTCAATTTCAACCGGATATATTACAATTGGTTGCGGAGGATCAATGCCACTAAAGGAGGATGTTTTGGTAAACGTTGAACTTGATACGGAGCAATTGGACTTATACAATTACCGACAATATGGAAATGAGCTCAATAAACATGCAAAATTGCTTTCACATAATCGTTATACCATACCTTCTACGAATATAATTATCAAAGCCGGTGATGTAGGAGCAGCCACATTTTTCCCTATTGAGGTAGATGCCAATGGATTATCACCAGATACTGCATATATTATCCCAATAAGGATTAAATCTGCAAGTGATTATGAAGTTAATCCTGATAAAAATCATGTGTTGTACAAAATTGATTTAGAAAATGCTTACTCATCTTCTGTTTCAAACATGTATAAAATGAGAGGTACCAAACATCCCGAAGGAGGAACCAAGTCGAACATCACAACAAATAAAAAATTGGTGCCCATCTCAGGGAGCACAGTGCGTCTGTTTCCCGAAAATTTATCCGGTTCAACCAATTTGAAAACAATAGAAGACAGGGCTATATTGTTAATTGTAAACAGTGATAAAACTGTTCGTGTAAAATCGTATAAGAATATTGAGATTGAACAATTGGGCGAATGTAAATATGACCCTGAAGAAAAGGTATTTACAATTAACTACAGATACCGTTTGCCTGGTGAAGTAAGATGGACCACCATTATGGAAATGTTATCAAGAATAGAATGAAAAACGTTAAAAAATTCATGAGTATGAGAAAGATAGTATATTTATTTATATTTTCCCTGCTGATTTTTTCCTGTAAGGATGAGTTCACCTATCCTGAAAATAGTTACTTCGGCCTGTCGGAAACTCAGGTGAACTTTAATAATGGGCAGGGGGAGCAAAGCGTAACGATCCTCAATGCGCAGGGAGCAGCAAAAATAAATGTTATTCCTGAGGATAATGAGTGGTGTACAGCCTCTGTTTCAGGAAATACCATTACCATAAAAGTGACGGAAAATATTTTTGTAGAAAGCAGGGTAGTTAAAATTGAAGTTACAGATGGAAAAAGCACGGTTGAGCTGATGGTGCGCCAGTCACAGAAATATTTCACCTATATTGCCGGAGTTCTGAACTTGACTGCAACACCGGGCCCGGGTGAAATTACCCTGAATTGGGACGAGCCTGTTGAAGATAATTTTTCTCATGTAATATTATATTATACAAAAGAGGGAATTAAGTATAGGGTTGTTTTGGAAAGCGGTGTTACAGAATATACAATCAAGGAGCTTAAAAATGCCGATGGTGAACACACGTTTATTATACAATCTGTTGACAAGGGAAACGACCTGGGAGAAGTAGTAACTGTAACTGCCGTTCCTAAAAAACTGGTTGCATTTCGTTTCGAAAAAGAGCTGGGAGTACAATGGCTGCAATATTACCTGAGGACATCAAACACCTATTCAACTACGCTGAAAGTTGGAAGTATGGAGTTTAATGCAGATGAAAAAACATCTATTTTGTTCGAAGTTGATAAGTCTTTATTAGACTTATATAACGAGAAGAATAACTCAAACCTGCAGTTGTTGCCTGAAAACGCATATTCGTTACCGGAAAACTATCAGCATCTCGGTGTAATAGATTATCAGGACTTAAACATCGAAATTAACGCCTCTGTTCTAAAAGATCAAACGTCGTACGGTCTGCCATTGCGTATAAAATCAGCCGGATCTGCCTCGGTTAGTCAAATCATGCCTTCTGTAGTGTTGGAATATTGTGTGGAAGACCTGGCTGGATGGTACACCGTGGACTGGTTGCCTAAAAACGGGGAGAGTCAGTCAAATTACCCTGCCAATCCAGCTCAACGTCGCAGGTATGTCAAGAGGACTGGAGAAACAACCTGGGAAACAGGCTACATCTTCCGTTCCTATACAAAAGATGAAGATCACAGGTCGAACAGCATGTCTGACATACAATTTATTTCCATAAATCCTGACACAAAGGAGATAATTATTCAACAAGGGATTTATGCAACATCAACAAATAATAATTTTTATGATTCAGCCATAAATGAACTTCATATCGAATATCTCTACAGAGACTGGGCAGGATGGTGGAACCAGGAAAGAATGCATAGCCGTTCGTTAAAAAAATAAATATATAAACAAACCTCAAACATAAATTGTCAAATGAAAAGAACGTTCCTGCTTTCAATACTGCTTTTCTTCTCGTTATTAGCGGTAGATGGGAAGACCAGAAAAGCAGTATTTATAATTATTGATGGCGTGCCGGCTGACCAGATTGAGCGGCTTCAGCCACCGGCGATATATGATATTGCCTCGCAAGGAGCATATTCCAGGGCATATACAGGTGGCGAAACCGGTGGTTATTCACAAACAGCAACAATCTCTGCAATAGGTTATACTAATCTGTTGACATCAACATGGGTAAATAAACACAACGTTACAGGTAATATAATTACCCCCAAAACTTAGACAACAATAATAATTAGAATTAAATAATTTAATTTGTTGTTATGAAGAAAAGAAAAACTTACAGTCCAGGATTCAAAACCAAGGTTGTCTTGGAGGTTTTACAAGAAAGAGAGACTGTTCAGGAAATCGGTCGGAAGTATGAAATTCACCCGAGTCATAAATTCACCTGGAAGAGTCAATTTTTATCCAACGCCAGTACAGTTTTTGAGAAGGTGGCATCAAAAAACGATGATGATAAAGATAAAGATGCTCTATTCAAGAAAGTTGGCCAACTTCAATTGGAGAATGATTTCTTAAAAAAAGTATTGGGGAAATAGCCAAATCCGAACGAATGACAAAAGTAGACAAGACTCACAAATTGAGTATATCACGCCAATGTGAACTGCTTGATGTGCCTCGTTCAAGCTTCTACTATTCTCCCCGTAAAAATAGTTCCTATAATGAAGGACTGATGAAGCTTATTGATAAACAATATACAATAACTCCTTTTTACGAAGTTCCCGGAATGGTAGCTTATTTACGGGGCCTCGGGCATAGGGTAAACCCCAAGCGCGTTCGCAGGTTATACCGGGATATGGATCTACACGCCATGGGTCCACGTCCAAACGCCAGTAAGCCGCATAAGGTCCACGGCCATACAATTTATCTTTACCTGCTGCGAGGATTAAAATAACACGTCCTAATCAGATTTGGGTAATGGATATAACTTATGTTCCCATTGATGGAGGGCACATGTATCTGGTCGCCATTATAGATGTTTACAGTCGCTTTATAGTGTCTTGGTCTCTTTCCAACACATTATATTGTTTGGCTTTGTGCAATAGGAAAAAGCAAATGTACTATCCAAAGCGTGGGTTGTCTTAGTGTCTGTTGCCCCATTATTGCCCAAACATTGCCCCATTTGCCCCACTATTGCCCCACTA
>JAQWBH010000596.1 GCA_028707405.1 Parabacteroides sp.
GAGCATTGCTATCCGTGAGGGCGTGAAGAAATCTTTTGAAATCACCGCCGACCACTTTATGGAGCATTACGGAAAAAAGGCTCGTTTTTTCGTTTACAATAGCTCGAACCTAAATCAGCTCGACAACTTCTCAAGCAGTTCGGGCATCAATGTAATGATTATCAACACACAGGCTTTCGCTTCCTCGCTCAAAGAGGATGGCAAGAGTAAGGAAGCTCGTATTATCTATTCCAAGCGTGATGAGTTTGGCTCTCGCCGCCCCATTGATGTTATCAAGGCGAACAGACCGATTATCATACTGGACGAGCCGCAGAAAATGGGTGGCGATGTCACGCAGAAGGCACTTAAAAACTTCAATCCGCTCTTTTCGATGAACTACTCGGCAACCCATAAGCAGCAGCACAACCTCGTCTATGTGCTTGATGCTCTGGATGCGTTTAACAAGAAACTCGTTAAAAAGATTGAAGTCAAGGGCTTTGAGGTAAAGAATTTCAGAGGCACAGACAGCTATTTGTATCTTGAACAGATTTTGCTATCAAGCAAAAAACCGCCGATGGCGAGGGTTGAGCTTGAAATCAGCTACAACAAATCGATTAACCGTGAAACCCGTATCCTTGCCGTTGATGATAACTTGTATGACATATCAAATGGTATGGAACAATACAAGGGCTTTAGAATTTCTGAGATTGACCCGCTTCGTGGAACGGTGACTTTTACCAACGGCGAAGCCATAACCGCAGGTGAGGTAGTCGGTGATGTATCTGAAAAGGATATGCGGCGTATTCAGGTTCGGGAAACGATTTTGTCCCACTTTGAAAAGGAAGAAGAACTCTACAATATGGGCATCAAGTCCTTGTCGCTTTTCTTCATTGATGAAGTCGCTAAATACCGCCAGTATGACGAGAAGGGCAATGAGCGGCTCGGCGAATATGGCCAGATGTTCGAGCAGGAATACATAAGTGTTCTAAACGACAATATCACGTTGTTTGACACACCGTATCAGAAGTATTTGAAGTCCACTTGCAGCGATGTTTCGGCTGTCCACAAGGGCTATTTCAGCATTGATAAAAAGACTGGAAAGAACATCGACAGTCAGCTAAAGCGTGGCAATGAGTTTTCTGATGATGTTTCAGCCTATGACCTGATACTGAAAAACAAAGAGAGGCTGCTGAGCTTTGGCGAGCCGACACGGTTTATTTTTTCCCACTCTGCTCTGCGTGAGGGTTGGGATAACCCGAATGTATTCCAGATTTGTACCCTCAAGCATTCCGACAGCCAGACGGCGAAACGACAAGAGGTTGGTCGTGGGCTTCGCTTATGCGTAAATCAGAGCGGCAATCGTATGGATGCGGAGAGTTGTGGTGATACCGTTCATGATATAAATATGCTAACGGTTATCGCAAGCGAGAGCTACAAGGGTTTTGTGTCCGACCTGCAATCGGATATTAAGACCGTGCTTTACGATAGACCCACCGTTGCAACAAAGGAATATTTCAAGGGCAAGTATGTTAAGGTTGATGATGTGCCTACTCTTATTGATGGTGTTACTGCCGATATGATTGAGTTTTACCTTATTCAGAACGGCTATGTGGATATGAAGCGTAAGGTCACGGACAAATACCGTACGGATGTTGCAATGAATACAGTAGCGGAGCTACCAGCGGAATATAAGACTATGTCAGAGGGTATCCATACGCTTATTCAAGCCGTTTACGATGACAGCGTTCTTGATAGTATGTTCTCTGACGGTCACGAAACAAAGGTCAAAGATAATCCGCTTAACGAGAACTTTGCAAAAACCGAGTTCCAGACCCTGTGGAAGCAAATCAACCACAAGTATGCTTATACTGCGACCTTTGATAGTGATGAGCTGATTTCAAAGGCAATCGCACATATCAACGCAAAGCTCTTTGTGTCGCAGCTTCAGTATACCGCTACTATAGGGCGGCAGAAAGAGAAAATGAACGAGTACGAGGTGGAGGGTGGGGCGTCTTTCAGCGGTGAAAAGACGAGAACACAAACCCTCAAACATGCTGAAACGAGCCAGATTAAATATGACCTTATAGGCAAGGTTGCTGAGGGTACTGTTCTCACCCGTAAGACCGCAGGGGAGATACTGAAAGGGCTTAATCTTGAAAAGCTCTATATGTTCAGGAACAATCCCGAAGAATTTATCTCAAAGGTCATTAAGCTCATTAAGGAGCAAAAGGCTACGATGATTGTTGAGCATATCTCCTACGACCAACTTGAGGGTCAATACGACAGCACCATATTCACCGCTGAGAAAAGCTCCCAGGGATTTGATAAAGCATTCCGTGCTAATAAAGCCATACAAGACTATGTGTTCACGGACGGTACAGCGGAACAAAGCATCGAACGGCGGTTTGTGCAGGATTTGGATGCAGCTTCTGAGGTGTGCGTGTATGCAAAACTCCCGAAGGGCTTTCATATTCCGACCCCCGTGGGCAACTACTCTCCCGACTGGGCCATTGCCTTTTACCAGGGGATGGTTAAGCATATCTTCTTTATCGCTGAAACCAAAGGCACAATGGACAGCCTAAACCTCAGACCGATTGAGCAGGCAAGGATTTCCTGTGCAAAGAAGCTCTTTAACGAAATCTCCACAAG
>JAQWBH010000597.1 GCA_028707405.1 Parabacteroides sp.
AATTGGTATTTTTCATTAACGCGTGAAGGGAAACCGATTGTTGCCCCATATAATATTTTCTCGTACACGTTTGCAGCAATGGCATTTGGGCAGTTGAGCCTGGCAACTGGAAATAAAGAGTATGAGAAAATAGCTAAAGCTACTTATGACAAGATTCTAACCAAGATGGAGAATCCGAAAGGAAAATGGAATAAGCTTGTTCCGGGAACACGCGATTTAAAAACGTTCGCTTTGCCTATGATTATGTGTAATCTCTCTCTTGAGATCGAGCATCTATTGGATAAAGAAACGATGCAACGTACAATTAATGCATGTTTGCATGAAGTGATGGATGTATTTTATCGTCCGGAACTGGGTTTGGTTGTTGAGAATGTAACGACTGGAAATGAATTGTCTGATTCTTTTGAAGGACGTCAACTGAATCCGGGACACTCAATTGAAGCCATGTGGTTTATGCAGGATATGGGTGTACGCCTAAATCGTCCTGAACTGATTCAAAAAGCTGTTGAGGTAGCATTAAGAATGGTGAAGAAAGGTTGGGATGAGAAGTATGGTGGCATTTTTTATTTCATGGACCGTAAGGGCTATCCTACTCAGCAGTTGGAGTGGGATCAGAAGCTTTGGTGGGTTCATTTGGAATCAATGATTTGTTTTTCTAAAGGCTATTTGTTGACAGGTAACAAAGAATGTTTGGAATGGTTTGAAAAAATACATGATTATGCATGGAATCATTTCCGTGATCCTGAATATCCTGAATGGTATGGGTATTTGAATCGTCAGGGTGAAGTATTGCTTCCCCTTAAGGGTGGTAAATGGAAAGGTTGTTTCCATGTTCCGAGAGGAATGTATCAGTGTTGGCAAATCATGGAAAAATGTCACGAGAAATATGATAATTAATAATTAATAGAATGATATATCATGACTGACAATAGCAGAAGAAATTTTCTGAAAAAAGTGACAACAGGAAGTGCAATGCTGGCTGCTGGAACAATAACTTCGTATGCTTCAAATGAAACGGCCGGATTTGTTTCTCCGGACTCAAGTGAGAATATTGAAAACCGTCTGATTGTGCCTAGAGGTAAGGGATTAAAGATTACAGGTACTTTTCTTGATGAGATATCGCATGATATTCCACACCAGAATTGGGGAGAAAAAGAATGGGATCGAGATTTTGCTTATATGAGGGCTATCGGCATCGATACAGTAATAGTAATACGAAGTGGATATCGCAAGTTTATTACCTATCCGTCAGAATATTTGATGAAGAAATTCGACTGCTATATGCCGTCAGTCGATTTGATTGATATGTACCTGAGGTTGTCGGATAAGTATGGAATGAAGTTTTTCTTTGGATTGTACGACTCCGGTAAATATTGGGATACTGGAGATCTGACCTGGGAAATCGAATCGAACAAATATGTCATTGAAGAAGTTTGGAAGAAGTACGGCCATTATAAAAGCTTTAAAGGGTGGTATTTATGTCAGGAAATCAGCCGGAAAACGAAAGGAGCCATTCAGGCTTTCAGTAGTTTAGGACGTCAATGCAAAGATGTTTCCGGCGGACTTCCTACCTTGATTTCTCCATGGATTGACGGAAAGAAGGCTGTCGATGCCGCTTCATCGGATGTCACAAAAGCAAAGTCGGTTTCTGTTGAAGAACATGAACGTGAATGGTCTGAGATATTTGAAGGAATAAAAGGGAATGTCGATGCTTGTGCTTTTCAGGATGGGCATATTGATTATGATGAGTTGGACGCATTTTTTAGTGTAAACAAAAAGATGGCTGACAAGTATGGCATTCAGTGTTGGACTAATGCTGAGTCATTCGATCGAGATATGCCGATCAAGTTTTTACCGATCAAATTTGATAAACTTCGTTTGAAATTGGAGGCTGCAGTACGGCAGAATTATGACAAGGCAATTACTTTTGAATTTTCACATTTTATGAGTCCTCAGTCTGCTTATTTGCAAACCGGGCATCTCTATGACAGGTACAAAGAGTATTTTAATATAAAATAAAACAATGGGAAAAGGCTTGATAAACCTTGGGTATGTTGTCTTCTTGGCCTTTGTTGCGGCATTAGGAGGTTTTTTGTTCGGCTATGATACGGCTGTTGTTTCTGGTACAAATCAACAAGTTGCTTCTTTGTTCGGATTGGATGAAATTCAGTTAGGGTGGTACGTTGGTTGTGCCCTTATCGGTTCAATAGGAGGTGTCGCTGTTGCTGGTTATTTGGGAGATACGTTTGGGCGGAAACCGACAATGATTTTTGCAGCTATACTTTTTTCATTGGCTGCTGTGGGATGTGCTATTAGTGCTAATTTTACTCAATTGGTTGTTGCCCGAATTGGTGTTGGTGTAGGGATTGGCATCGTTTCAATAATATCGCCGCTTTATATCTCTGAAATTTCGGTGCCCAAGTATAGAGGAAGCTTGGTATCTATGTATCAGTTGGGCATTACAGTCGGCATTGTTTGTGCTTATCTTGTGAATCATTTGTTGCTATTGTATGCAAATGCACATGTTACTCTTGTAGCAAATGTAATCTCGCCTACTCTTTGGGAGCGTGTTTTTTATCTTGAATCGTGGCGCGGAATGTTGGGTATGTCGGCTGTCCCT
>JAQWBH010000598.1 GCA_028707405.1 Parabacteroides sp.
GAAGTGATCAAAGGAGATGTTGCGGGCGTTATGATACCGCCTTCCAGCTTTCCCCAGATCTTCATGGGTTCCGTTTCAGACTTTTCTTCTTCGCCTCCGATGTAGGGAATGACGTTGTCTAGCATTTCGGGCCAAGTTTCAAAGGTTTTTCCTGCCCCGGAAATAGCCTGATACGTGCAAGTGAGTACGCGGCTGATCCCAAAATCGAGAAGAGGGTGTAGAGCAGGAACATAGCTCTGTAGAGAGCAGTTGGATTTTACTGCGATGAATCCACGTTTGAGGCCAAGGCGTTTGCGAAAATGAGGAATAATTCCGGTGTGATCCGGGTTGATTTCTGGAACGATCATCGGGACGTCAGGTGTTGAACGGTGAGCGGAGTTATTGGATACGACAGGACATTCAAGTCTGGCGTAATCTTCTTCAAGTGCTTTTATTTCATCTTTCTTCATGTCGACCGCAGAAAATACGAAATCGACCGATGAAGCTATTTTTTCTTTATCTTTCACAGCGTCAAGTACGATCATGATTTTAGCAGCTTCGGGCATTGAATCGGGCATAGCCCAACGTGAACCTACTGCCTCTTCATAGGTCTTTCCGGCTGATCGTGAGCTTGCCGCAAGGACTGTGAGTTCAAACCACGGATGCTTGGAAATAAGGCTGACAAAGCGCTGACCTACCATTCCGGTAGCGCCTAATACTCCAATCTTATATTTCATCATATTCGAAACTTCCTTTCTATAATGCCGTTATTGTGATAATTATCCATATCATATTATGCTGGTAATTAACGGAACGCTAACCTTTTCCAGTGTGTCCTTGGAAAAGAATATGAAAAAACCGGTTGAAAAACCGGCTGAAGATGTAGTATAATGACGAAAGGAAAAACCTTCCCAAGGTACCACAAAACAGCATAGCTCTCCATCAGTTGATGACAGTCAAAGGGTTGTTAACCCGATCGACCAGGCAAACGGTACCCCAATACCACCACCTTCGGCAATTTTTCCTTTCGTCACGGTTACGGAACCTTGGGGGATCTACCCGAGCTACTGATAAAAACTGCGCCTCTACACCATACATATTCAATTATCAAAATTCTATCATATGAGATATTGATTGTCAACGCCGGCACCATTTTTTTCGGAGGAGATAATGAAAAAACTTTTGCTCATTTTCATAAGCTTGATACTTATTTTTACTTTATCAGCAAGCGTTTCCGCTGATATTGGCACCACTACTTATTATGACCCGATTGTCAAAGTTGGCTTGTATTATGGTTCAAATGCCATGCCCTCGGCCAATCTCGCAAATGAAGTAGGTAGCGGTTATTTATTCGGATATTTCGACTCTCTTCGAGTATTTATTCAAACCGGTTTTACCGCAACAGAAAAAATTACGATAATTAAAGATAAGACAATGTATGTCAATAAGGGTACATACTATGACGCTTTACCACCCTCGGGATCTACTAAGATTGGCTCACATCACATAGATCCGGGTTACACATATCAATCATTTGAAGAATCGGCCACCGCCGCATCGGAACTTGCATCCCAAACAGGTCTTTCGGTATTTCCGGCATTCATTTCGGGCTCACACAAAGTTCGGATAGGCCATTATGGAACGGCAGATGAAGCAAACTTGGCCGCCGCAAAGTTGGCCATCCCAGGTGCGGCTTCCGTTGGAGGTTCGGCAACATGCTACACAGTAGTTTCCACTCAGGACGGTAGAATTCTATATGAATTTGATTGCGGGTCTTCTGGAAATCTTGCAATAACACCGGCAGGCGCCGAAAAAACCGAAACTTGGTTCAAGGGATACAGATATTACGGTTCGTTTGAATACAAAAGAATCAGCGGCAACGATATAACTGTAATAAACGTATTACCCGTCACCGAATATACCAAAGGTGTAGTCCCTTCAGAGATGGGTCCAAACTGGCATCAGGAGGCTCTTAAAGCCCAGGCCGTCTGTGCCTCAACTTATGCTCTGAACAACAAAAATAAACATGGGTCCAACGGGTTTGATGTTTGCTCCACGACCGACTGCCAAGCTTACAGGGGAAGGAACACAGCAACAGCCAATTCCGATGCCGCAGTTGAGGGCATCCGCGGGATAGGACTATACTACAACAATGCCCTGATCAGCGCTGTTTACCACTCATCAAACGGCGGTTCTACCGAGAGTGCAAAGAATGTCTGGTTTCAGGATCTTCCATATCTGCAAGCTGTTCCTGACAACTTTGAAGATCTCAGAATAGCCAACAACGGTATATGGTCGTTTGAGTATACAAGCGCGCAACTCACAACCATGCTGAAAAGTAAAGGTCATTCTATTGGTAATGTTGCCGAGGCATACGTAGATGAGTATACTCCAGCCGGAAACGTCTACAGAGTAACTTTCGTTGACACAGCCGGCAAATCGCTCAGCTTCGAAAAAAGCGCCGCTAAAACTATCCTAAACAGCAGCTCCCTTAAGAAATACGCAAACAGCCAACGGTTTACAATAAGCTGCGGTGTAAAGTTCAATGTAATAAACCTATCGTCACAAATGTCTGCCGCAGACGGTTTTGCAATTGGCATGGGTGGAAGCATCACTCGCTTATCAGGCAAATCAGACGT
>JAQWBH010000599.1 GCA_028707405.1 Parabacteroides sp.
GCATGACTTGAGTTATCGTGTTTTTCGTCAGAAGGAAAAAGTTTTACATGGCTGTAATATCGTTTTTGTCGCTTGCAGCCGTTGGTTGTCTGACCAAGCTGAACAGAGTTATTTATTACGTTCACTTCGAGTGATAGATATTCCGAATCCTATTAGTACACTGCTTTTTAAACCGCGTGATAAAGAGAAGTCGCGTCGTTTGTGCCGTCTTCCTCTTGATAAAAAACTGATTCTCTTTAGTGCTTTTCGCATTACTTCGCCACTAAAGGGATTGAAATATTTTCAAGAAGCTTGTCAACTTTATAGTGAGGCTCATGCTGAAATGGAAGGGCAAATAGCGATTGTTGCTGTCGGAAAAGATGCAGATACATTGATTGATAAATTCCCTTATCCAGTATATTCTATGGGCTATGTGGATGATGAACATTTGATGGCTTCAATTTATGATGCCTGCAATGCATTTGTGATTCCTTCCTTGCAAGATAACTTGCCTAATACTATTGTAGAGGCAATGGCGAGTGGAGTTCCTTGCATTGCAACGAAAGTGGGCGGCATCCCTCAGATGATAAATCATAAGGAAAACGGTTATTTGGCGGAGCCTAAGGAAGCTGAGGATATTAAGCGAGGTATGGAGTGGCTATTTACTGAATGTGATTATCAGAAAGTTTGTCAGAGTGCACGTAGTTTTGCTATCAGAGAATATTCGGAACAGTCTGTGGCGATGCGTTATATAGAAATTTATAACGATCTGCTGAATAAAAATTATGAATGATCTACGTCCTGTGAAAATCACGATAGTTACAGTAACTTATCGTGCAATGAAGTTATTGCCTGTCACATTGCAAAGTGTAGAGGACCAAAATTATCCATTTGTGGAGCATGTTATCGTGGACGGCAAATCGGAAGATGGTACGATGGATTTATTGCAGAAATATAAGGAACGCAATGAAGTTGCCCACCAAGTCCATGAAATAAAAATACTTAGTGAATCGGACGAGGGGCTTTATGATGCAATGAATAAGGCATTGAAGATGGCTACGGGCGACTATGTCCTCTTTCTGAATGCTGGAGACCGCTTACATGGTAAAGGCACGCTCCGCCAGGTCGCAGAAGTGGCTGCACTTGATTTAAATGTTTTGAGAGGAGTTGAGAAAGGCGTAAACATTCAAGAAGGTTTGGCTGGCGTGATCTATGGAAATATAAATGTAGTTGACGAAGTTGGACATTTTGTGCGTGAACGTCGTTTGACTCCGCCTGAACACCTTTCCTGGAAGAGTTTCCGTCATGGAATGGTAGTTTGTCATCAGGCATTTTTTGCCCGTATGGATTTAGCACGGAGAAATCCCTACCAATTGAAATACCATTTTTCTGCTGATTTTGATTGGTGTATTCGTATTATGCATGAAGCTGCAAAAATGAAGATACCCTTAAAGAATGCTCATCTTATTGTGGCTGATTATTTGCAAGGCGGATTGACAATAAAGAATCATCGCCGTTCTTTGATGGAGCGTTTTTGTATTATGTCCCATCATTATGGTCTTTTGACAACTATTTTTTTTCATATTTTTTTTGTATTTCGTGCTATGGTGAAAAAATAATTTGTCTTTAATTTAGAGTTGGCCCTGTCTTTCTGAGTAACTATTACCATATTAGCTCATCATGTAAAAAATAATCTTTCTCTCTCCCATAAATATGAAGATGTCTAGAAGACAAGAAAGATTATTCTAATGGTTACTCGTCTCCCGGACGTTTTTTAGGCTGGATGTTTAAGCGATAAGTACAATGAAACATTAAATAGCTGGGGATGACATTCGTAAACCTCTCTACACGACCCTGCCCATTTATCGTTCTCGTTACATTTGAAAGACGATGGAGAAGGTCAAAACCTTCCAATGAAAGAATAATATTATTGCTTAATATCGATTTAGATAAACGAGCATTCCACACAAAGTCATTTGTGTTCATTGAACTACTTTGATAACCTCTACGACTATACATAGTCAAATCTGTTGATAAATCAAATTGTAACGGCATTTGGTAAGAACCATTAATGCCATACTTATAATTTTCAACATTTACGGTATTGAAATCTGCACGACTGCTTGTTGCATTATACCAGGAAACTTCAGAAATAGCACTCAATCGGATCTTCTTTAGGTTTACACTTAAATTAAGAGATTCCATCAGATTTTTGTTGTGAACTACACTGCGTTGGGCTGATTCATTGTTTACGCCTATCATGTCTACGTTATTACCGAGATTAAAAACGGTATAGGTCGAAAACGTCCAGTTATGTCCTTTGTCAAGAGCAAAATAATAGTTGAAACCGCCCCATGCATCCCAATTCCCGTTTACATTTTCAGGCGTAATGGTTTTTATACCTGTATTTTTATCATAAACATAGCCGTAAGCTAGTGAATTACATGTGGTTTCGTAATTTACGTCGTAATTTATCTGGCGTTCTCGTTCTGTATTGTAACGATAATGTGAGTAAGAAATCTTATAGTATGTAGAATTATCCAAATCTGGTGCACCTTTGAATTTATTTAAAGGATCCGTATTATCTTCAAGCCAGGGTATCGTGTTAACAAGCCCGGTAGTGTTTACATTTCGATT
>JAQWBH010000600.1 GCA_028707405.1 Parabacteroides sp.
TATGCAGGAAACACGACTATTGCAGAGCGAGTATTCCGTGAATCTACCTACAAAATTTTGGTATAAGAAAAAAGAATGGAAAGGTTGGATAAATGTAGTAAACCCATTCCGTGCCAGTATCGTATTGGGTACTCCGGGTTCGGGTAAATCGTATGCCGTAGTAAACCAATACATAAAACAGCAAATTGAGAAAGGTTTTTCGATGTATGTGTATGACTTTAAATTTCCCGATCTCTCCACAATCGCCTACAACCATTTGCTCAACAACCAGGAGGGATACAAGAAAGTGCCGACTTTCTATGTGATAAACTTCGACGACCCTGCCCGTTCGCACCGTTGCAACCCTATCAATCCCGATTTTATGACGGATATATCGGATGCTTACGAATCAGCATATACCATTATGCTTAACCTCAATAAAACGTGGGTGCAAAAGCAGGGCGACTTCTTCGTGGAATCCCCGATAATCCTTTTTGCAGCTATTATTTGGTATTTGCGTATTTATCAGGACGGAAAGTATTGTACGTTTCCGCACGCTATCGAATTTCTGAATAAGCGGTACGAAGATATCTTTCCTATTTTGACTTCATATCCCGAACTTGAAAACTATCTAAGTCCCTTTATGGATGCTTGGTTAGGCGGAGCCGCAGACCAGTTAATGGGACAGATCGCGAGCGCCAAAATTCCGCTTTCCCGTATGATTTCGCCACAACTTTATTGGATTATGTCGGGCGACGAATTTACTCTTGATATAAACAATCCGGACGACCCGAAAATTTTGGTGGTCGGTAACAATCCCGATAGACAGAATATTTATGGTGCGGCTTTGGGACTGTACAATAGTCGTATTGTGAAACTTATCAACAAAAAAGGGCAATTGAAAAGTTCGGTTGTGATTGACGAGTTACCGACAATCTACTTCAAAGGTTTGGACAACTTAATTGCAACCGCCCGTAGTAACAAGGTAGCGGTATTGTTAGGTTTTCAGGACTTTTCGCAATTAACAAGGGATTATGGGGATAAGGAAGCGAAGGTCGTGATGAATACAGTGGGTAATATATTCAGCGGTCAGGTGGTGGGAGAAACGGCAAAAATGCTATCGGAACGATTCGGGAAAGTATTACAAAAACGTCAGAGCATGACTATTAACCGCAACGATAAATCCACTTCCATATCTACGCAAATGGATAGTCTGATACCGCAATCCAAAATCAGCACCTTGACACAAGGCATGTTTGTGGGAGCCATTGCCGATAATTTCGATGAACGTATTGAGCAGAAGATGTTCCATTGTGAAATCGTCGTGGATAATGCAAAGGTAGCTGCCGAAACAAAGACTTATAAACCGATTCCGGTCATAACTGATTTTACGGACGAAAACGAAGTTGATACCATGAAAGAACAGATACAACTCAATTATAATCGCATCAAAGAGGAAACCAAACAAATTGTCGCCGATGAACTAAAACGGATTAAGAACGATCCCATGTTGGTACATTTGTTACAACAACAGGAATAGCTTTATTTTACAAGGTATTTAATTACTCTTTAAACAGGATAAATTCGTATCTTTGAACTCATGTTGATAATTTCAAAGAGAATTGAAAAATCCTAAAAGCATACGAACAGTTGAAAATATTCTTAATTTAGAGACAGGTGAGAATATTACTGCTTCCGCATTACTTGATAATATGGATAGCGATGATATTGTGTTGTTAAGAAGAAAACTACGTACTGCTAATAGAGAGGGAAAACCTATATTTGTTTGTGCAGAATGCTTAACAAAATTAGAGTTGAGATGTAATAAATTGAGCCGTGAAAGCAGAGGGAATGATTTTTATTTCTTCAAACATTATAAAGATGTTAGAGAGTGCTCTATTAAAACCGACTCGCACTTGCCTGCTGGTGTCTTATTAGCTCGGAAATACGAAAATGTCAAAGAGAGCACAGCACACATTGACTTAAAGAACCGTTTAGGTTATATCATAGAACAATTTCATTCGCCTGAAAAAATCAGCATTGATAATAAATTTTATTTTGATAAGTCAGGCAATGGAGAAAAACGAAAACCTGATGTTTATGCTGTTATTGAAGGAAGAGAATATGCCTTTGAAATACAGTTAAACACAACATTTCTTAGTGTAATTGAAGAACGTGAAGCATTTTATGAAAAAAATGATGTATCCATTCTGTGGATTTTCAAGCATTTTCCATTAGAAGATTGTCTTCAACGATTGACGCAAAAGGACATATACATTCCCAATAGATTAAATGCTTTTGTGTTGGATGATGAAATGTTAGATTTGTCTATTAAAGCAAGGAAATTGCATTTAAGAGTTTACTATAAAACCTTTCGCGTCGAGGGATGGCAAATTTGCGATTATTGGAACACAGAAGTTATTACAATCAAGGATTTAAAATATGCTGAGGATTATAAGCCTTTTTTCTATGATTCTTTTGCAGATAAAGAAAACGCAAAACAGGAATTAGAGCAGAAAGAAGAAGAACGCAGATTAGAGCGACAACGAATTCGAAGGATTCAACAACAGGAACAAGAACGACTAGTTACACAGCAACGAATAAAACAACGGAAAATATCAAGATGTAAAAC
>JAQWBH010000144.1 GCA_028707405.1 Parabacteroides sp.
TTGGCAATCCATTTCAGCATCCAGGTTGTTAGTTCATTTCTAAACTGTTCATCTTGTAAGTCGACTAATAGAGGATACCCGTTTTTCAGAAAGTCGGATTCTTGATGTTTCAAATTCCATTCTTTGTGCATATTCTGCGAGAAGGCATTGTCCTTCAGTCCGCCTCCCGGTTCATTAATCAGTACCCAGCCATATAATGATTTGTATTGTTTGAAATGTGTGCTCATTTGCTTGATGTATTCGGCAAAGCTTTCCAGTTGAGCCTGATCTTTAGGAAATTTCCATCCGCCGATATCCGTTTTGTCGGTGAGAGGAAAGAACGTTCCAAGTACTTTGATGTTATATTTTTCTGCATATTGGAAAGCGCGATCAAAAAGAGAGAAATCCCAATGATTATCTTTATGCATATAAGATTCGAACATTCGAATGCGGCATATTGTCATTCCGTTGTCGTGCAAAGTTTTAAACCATTGTTCTGTCTCCTGCTCTGTCTGTCCGGGCTCAATAAAAACTTGTGCTCCAAGTAGAGGATAGTCTGATGCTTTTATCGTTTGCGCTTTGATGTTGAATGCGCAGAATATACTTATTATTAGAAAAAAATAGAAATGTCTCATTGTATTATTTATTTGTGCTTCAAAGATAGTTGTTTTATCCATATAAACATAAAAAAGCAGTCTCAACCGATGTCAAGACTGCCTAAACACTAATCCAAATGTTTTGTAAGCTGCGAGGATTAGTTATTATTATTGTTTATTTAATACGTCCATTGTATCAGATGCGATCATAAGTTCTTCATCTGTAGGAACAACCATGACGGTTACTTTGCTGTCTGGAGTACTGATGATGGCTTCAACACTGCGAAGCCCTTCATTTTTTTTAACATCAAGTTTCATTCCCATATATTCCATATTCTCGCATACGGCGCGACGTGTGATCCATTGGTTTTCGCCAACACCCCCTGTCCAGACCAGAATATTCAGGCCATTCATAGCGGCAGCATAAGCACCGATATATTTCTTGATCCGATAGTTGTATACGTCGAGGATCATTTTGGCAAATTCATCGCCTTTCCCTACCGCACTTTCAATATCCCGCATATCCGAAGATCCGCCGCTTAATCCAAAAACACCACTTTTCTTATTAAATAAAGTGGCCAGTCCATCGGCATCCAATTTTTCTTTTTTCATAATAAATGGAATAGCTCCCGGATCAATATCGCCGCAACGAGTTCCCATAACCAACCCTTCAGTAGGCGTTAATCCCATGGATGTATCGACGCATTTACCATTAAGAACGGCAGCCAGTGATCCACCGTTTCCAATATGGGCAGTGATAATCTTTTGCTCTTCGTACTTGACGCCTAATATTTCGCAAGCGCGTTTGGATACATAACGATGACTCGTTCCGTGGAAGCCATAACGACGGATGCCATATTTTGTATAGAATTCATAGGGAAGAGCATACATATAGGCTTTTTTTGGCATAGTCTGATGAAATGCAGTGTCGAAAACACCTACTTGAGGAATGCCTGGTAATAATTTTTCCATGGCTTCAATACCTTCCAAATTAGCCGGATTATGAAGCGGCGCTAATTCTGCACATTCAATAACTTTTTGTAGAACTTCTTCCGTCAACAATACACTCTGAGAAAATTTTTCTCCTCCGTGGACTACACGGTGACCAACCGCATCAATCTCTTTGTAGTCTTTGATGCAACCATATGTCTTATCAGTGAGAACACTCAAGATAAATTCTATTCCTACTTCGTGATTAGGAATGTCTTTGTCTAATGTGATCTTGTTGTCATCCTTGTCTTTCAGTTTGAGGAAAGAACCCTCTATTCCGATTTTTTCTATTCCGCCTTGTGCAATGACTGAGCGGTCAGACATATCGAACAATTTATATTTTATGGAACTACTGCCACAGTTTAATACTAAAACCTTCATGTGTTTTGTTGTTTATTTGTTTGTGTTTCTGTTTTTTAGACCGATAGATTGGTTACATGCAATAGCAATCATTTTATATATGTCATCAACAGAACAGCCTCTTGATAAATCGTTGACAGGTGCTGCCATACCTTGTAGAATAGGTCCTACAGCTTCGGCACCGCCCAGACGTTGAACCAGTTTGTAAGCAATATTTCCAACATCTAGAGTTGGGAATACTAATACGTTTGCGTGACCGGCTATTTTGCTCCCCGGAGCCTTCTGATTGGCCACTTTCTCAACTAATGCAGCATCAGCTTGTAATTCACCGTCAACCTGCAGATCTGGTGCTTCCTCCTTGACTAAGCGGGTTGCTTCAACAACCTTGTCGACCGTTTCGTGGGAAGCACTGCCTTTAGTAGAAAAACTTAGCATGGCTACTCGCGGCTCTATTCCAACGATGTCGCGTGCAGTACTTGCTGTTGCTAAAGCGATGCTTGCCAGTTCTTGCGCATTAGGGAAAGGCATTACGGCACAGTCTGCAAACAGCATAATACCATTTTCGCCGTATTGAGGTGTTTGGGTGAACATAATGAATGCACCGGAAACACAACTCATGCCTGGAGCCGTTTTGATAATTTGTAATGCAGGGCGAAGTACATTGCCTGTTGTATTACGAGCACCGGCAATTTCTCCGTCGGCATCGCCGGCTTTTATTATCAGGCAACCTAAGTATAAAGGATCTTCGACAAGCAATGCTGCTTTTTCTAGAGTCATTCCTTTTTTCTGTCGTAATTGGAAGAGAAGGTCGGTATATGCGGCTTTCTTAGCATGATTCTTCGGATCAATAATAGTCATCTGCGAAAGATGTTTCAACCCGAAATTCTTTGCTAAACTTTCTATTTCGGCAGGATTGCCAATGAGCGTAATATCTGCTATACCGTCAGCAACAATACGGTCGGCAGCTTGAATTGTTCGTTCCTCTGTTCCTTCGGGAAGAACAATGCGTTGTTTGTTCGTTTTAGCACGAGCAATAATTTTTTGAATTAAGTCCATAATGGAATATTTATTTTTTCCGTTGATATCAAATCAGGTTACAAAAGTAGGCAAAATGCTATTTCGAGTTTACAAAACAGGCAAGATATTTAGGTCTGGACTTATCTCTTTTGAATTATTTAACGATAGTTCATTACTTCTTTCTCTCCGGAAAGAATCTGTTGTAAATCCTCGGCTGTTACATTAATTTCTATATTGCCGTTTTTCGCGACAGATATTTTTCCACGTTCTTCAGATACGATAATTATTGTTGCATCATTCTCTAATGACATTCCTAATCCCGAGCGATGGCGTAATCCCATCTCTTTAGGGAGATTTGCATTTTGTGCTACAGGAAGAATACATCCGGCAGCCCTGATACGATTATCTGCAATAATCATTGCGCCATCATGGAGTGGACTGTTTTTGAAAAAGATATTTTCTATTAGTCGGGCATTTATATCTGCATTAAACATTTCACCAGTATGTTCATAAACAGTCAAGTCAACATCTTGTTGGATACATATCAGTGCACCGGTTTTTTTTCTGGCCATATTCATACAAGCCAATACGATTGGCGCAATATATTTACCTTCGCTTTCTTTTTTTTCATCTGTCTTGGAGAAAATTTTACCCAGAAATTTCCATCCTTTGTGTGAGCCAAGCGCTAATAGGAAACGACGGATTTCATCTTGAAACAAGATCACCAACACAATAACACCGACACTGATGAATTTGTCGAGGATAGCACCCATGAGTCGCATTTCCAACACCTGAGAGATGAGAATCCAAACGATGATGAATAATACGACACCACTAAAGATGGCCAGTGTTCCCGAGCTTTTCATCAATCGATAAGTCTGATAGAGAAAAAAGGCTACCAATAATACATCAATCAAGTCTTTTATGCCGAAATTCATCCACAACATAATCCATTTTCTTTGGTTAGTTTGTCTACTATTTTGATTGCTTCAACAGCTTCTTTCACATCGTGAACACGCAGAATATGAGCTCCTTTTAATAAAGCGTAGGTGTTGAGTACTGTTGTCCCGTTCAGACTGTCGGAGGCTGTTTTATCAAGATATTTGAATATCATGCTTTTGCGTGAAATACCGACCAACAAAGGCAGTTCAAGTTCATGAAAATCTTCCAGATGCTGCATAAGTATATAGTTTTGGTCAACGGTTTTACTGAAGCCAAAACCCGGATCAAGAATGATGTCATTCACACCCATTTGCCTGAGCTGGTTTACTTTGTTGGCAAAATATAGCAGGATTTCCTCCATTATGTTGGTGTATTCGGTGTACTGTTGCATAGTTTGTGGGGTTCCCCGCATGTGCATCAATATATAAGGAACATGCAGGCGGGCCACAGTTTCGAACATCGCATTATCAATCTGGCCACCGGAGATGTCATTAATAATTGCTGCGCCAAAATCTTCGACAACCTGTCGGGCAACAGAGGCACGGAACGTGTCGACTGAGACTATCGTCTGGGGATAATGAGTTTGAATGATCTTCAGTGCAAACGCAAGTCGCTTTAATTCTTCTTCCGGAGAAATATCAATGGCATTTGGGCGAGAAGAGTATCCACCTATGTCAATGATTTTCCCCCCTTCAGACAAGATGGTCTCTATTCGTTCGCTAATAGCTGATTCAGTTTGTTTACGACTGTCGGCATAAAACGAATCTGGGGTGACATTTAGTATGCCCATCACAATCGGACGATCAAGTGGTACAAGTGTCCCCTTAATGTTTAATGTTTTATGAAACATCTGCAATACTTCTTTTCTGCAAAGATACAGCAAAAACATTAAATTACTACATTTGCGGCGAATTACTGTAATTAATAATGATCGTAAGGAAAGGAAAAATATGAATATTGCTGAATTATATGAATTGTTTTTGCATTATCCGAAAGTGGTAACCGATAGTCGCAAGTGTGTGCCTAATTCTATTTTTTTTGCGTTGAAGGGCGAAAAGTTCGATGGAAACGCTTTTACAGAGAAGGCTTTAAATGAAGGATGTGCGTATGCTGTTATCGATGATGCAAAATACTTGAAAGGGGATCGTACCATATTGGTTGATAATACGCTTAAGGCTTTGCAGCAGCTGGCTCACCGCCATCGTAAAATGGTTGGATGCCCGATTATAGGTATTACAGGGACTAATGGAAAAACAACAACTAAGGAGCTTATTGCTACTGTCCTTTCATCAAAATATAATATCTTGTATACGGAAGGGAATCTGAATAATTCTATCGGGGTGCCTCTCACATTGCTTCGATTAAATCACGACCATGAGATGGCGGTGATTGAAATGGGTGCCAGCCATCCGGGCGATATCAAGGAACTGGCGGATATTGTACTTCCCAACTATGGTCTTATCACGAACGTTGGACGCGCTCATCTAGAAGGATTTGGTTCATTTGAAGGGGTTATAAAGACGAAAGGCGAACTGTATGACTACATACGTATGTCGAAAGGTAAGATTTTCATCAATCAGAATAATCCCTATCTGATGGAGATTGGGCAAGGCATCGAACATATTACTTATGGTTTTGATGAAAAGGCATTTACGTGGGGATGTGTGGTCAGTTGTAATCCTTATCTGATTTTCGACTGGCGTCAGCAAGGGAAAATTCATACGGTTGGAACACATTTGATAGGCTCGTATAATCTGGATAATGTTTTAGCAGCGGTAGCAGTAGGACGTTATTTCAAGATCCCCGCAGAACGAATAAGCAGGGTTATTGCCGCCTACGAACCGACGAACAATCGTTCGCAGCTGATGAAGACCAAAACGAATGAATTGATTATCGATGCCTATAACGCAAACCCGAGCAGTATGAAAGTGGCATTGGATAATTTTGCAACGATGGATGTCTCACCTAAAGCTGTGATTCTGGGTGATATGTTTGAGCTGGGTCCTACGAGCGACGAGTTACATGCTGAAGTTGTCAGTCAGGTGAAGGAAGGCCACTATGAGAAGGTATTCCTTTGTGGTGAACATTTCCAAAGGGTGGGCGACGGATTTACTACATTTAAAACTACGGATGAACTAATTAATGCATTGAAGGATAAATCATTAGAAGGCTACCATATTTTGATCAAGGGCTCTCATGGAATGGCTTTTGAAAAGATTGTTCCGTTGTTGTAGGAATAACTAAATTAAGTTTTGTATATGCATTGGCGAATGATTCCTGCCAGATAATGTGAGGGACCTTTCCCCTGGCCGGAAAGATTGATCTCTTTTCAGCCGGAAGAATAGTCCTCTTTAGGCAAGTTATTTTGTTTTAGTTTCTTCTTCTTCTTTTGTGTGAAAAGCCAGAGCGTACATACGCATCTGCTTTAGCATGGCCACCAAGCCGTTGGAACGAGTAGGCGAAAGGTGTTCTTTCAATCCGATGCGTTCAACGAAGTAGAGGTCGGCATTCAGAATCTCCTGCGGCGTGTGGTCGGAGAGAACACTGATGAGCAACGAGACAATTCCTTTTACGATGACCGCATCGCTCTCGCCTTTGAATACGAGCCGGCCATCAATATAGTCTGCTTGCAACCATACGCGGCTCTGGCAGCCTTCAATCAGATTACTTTCTGTTTTATATTTTTCTTCCAGTGGAGGAAGTGAATTTCCCAAATCGATGAGCAAAGCATATTTGTCCATCCAGTCGTCGAAAGCAGAGAAGTCGTCGATGACCTTATCCTGCAATTCATTTATAGTCATAACGTTTATGATTTATTGTTTATAGATTGTTTCCAGTAAAGTTTGCCCTACAGCTTTCAGTACGTTGCGATCGATGTTTTGCATGTTGTCGTTTTGCGTATGCCAATAGGAAGCAAAACCTGTTTCCGATTGGGGATCGTAGTTGATAATATCCAGACACGGAATATTGAGACCTTTGTTAACGAATTCATGGTCGTCGACGATGGCTCCACCATCGGAGGCGATGAAGTATTTGCCATATCCCAGATCGCGGGCCGTATCCCATATATCGTCCACAAAGCGTGCCGCGTAGCGCATGGAGGTGTACTCTTTGTAGAAGACCGCATTCTTTGCGCCTACCATATCCAGTAGAATTCCATAATCAGCCTTATAGTTTTTGACGTGTGGATTCTTTGTCCAGAACTGTGTCCCCAGGCACCATGTCTCGTTTGTGTCTTTATATTTCTCCCTGTCGAATTTGGCTACACCATAATCTTCTGCATCAAAGAAGGCAATATCGATGCCTATGTTTGGATTCTTTAATCCCAGTTGGCGGGCGATTTCCAGTAAAACACCAACACCGCTTGCACCATCATCGGCACCATCAATAGGTTTCCGAAAATTCTCCGGATTGGCATCTTCATCTGAAAAAGGGCGGGTGTCCCAGTGTGCGAATAAAAGGATACGCTTGCTGTTTTCCGGGTTGAATGAACCTATTATATTGCACACTTGAAGCTGAGTACCGTTATATGCCGTGAGTGCTGTTTCCTGTTGATACACTTTTGCGCCGAACCTTTTTATTTCTGAAGCCAGATATTTGCTGCAAGACTTATGTGCATCCGTATTCGGAACACGTGGCCCGAAAGCGACCTGACGTGAAACGTATGAATAGGCACTATCTCCATCAAATACAGGAGCAGTTGAAGCGGGTGCAGATGCTGTATCGGCTGCTGCCGCTGCCTCATTAGTTCCTTTCTGTCCGCAAGATATGAGCGCGATGCTCAATGCCAAATAAATGAGTCTGTTCATATTATTATTTGTTTACAGTGGCTGCCTTTTGCACCTCATTGAGAACACGCAGCAGATTGCCACCCCATATTTTAGATAAATCTTGTTCAGTATATCCTTTTTCTATCAGTTTGACAGAGATTTGGATAAGATCATTGTCGGATTCGCAACCAATAACGCCACCTCCGCCATCAAAGTCGGAGCCGACACCTACGTGATCAATGCCGGCCACTTTCACCATGTGATCGATGTGCGTAATCACATCATCCAAACAAGCTTTTTTCTCATCTTTGTTGATGTATGCATCCAGCAGACATATTTGGGCAACGCCTCCATTTTTTGCCAAGGCTTGGAGTTGATCATCCGTAAGGTTCCGATCCGTATCACATATTTTGCGTGAAGAAGAGTGAGAGCAGATAATCGGCGTTTTTGTCAGCTTGATCACATCATAGAAGGATTCTTCAGATGCGTGCGACATATCAATCATCACCCCTTGGCGGTTCATCTCCTTCACGACCTTCTTACCGAAAGGGCTGAGACCTTTCCATTCTCGTTTAGTTTTTGTCGATGAATCGCAAATGTCGTTATCAAAGGAATGACAAAGTGTAATATAATTGACACCCCTGGCTTTGAATCGGGCAATATTGTTTAAATCTTTCCCGATGCCGTATCCGTTTTCTATGCCAATAAAAAAGGCTTTCTTCCCTTCTGCTTTCAAGCGGGCAAAATCTTCAGATGTTGTAGCAATGCCACATAAATCGTTGTTGATCTCAACTTGTCGATATATGTTATCAATGAGCCGGTTTGTTTCTTCGACAGCTTCCTTTAGTGAAGCCTCATCTCTTTTCCCTTGCCCGATAAAGGCGGCAAGGAATACTCCATCGAGACGCCCTTCTTCCATTTTAGGAATATTGACGCGGTTTTTTTCTCTGCGTGCAATACTGAACCCGGTTTTGTTGAACCACAAAGGGGTGTCGGTATGCGTATCAACAGAGAGAAAATGCTTATGCATCTTTTTTGCCAGATAGAATGTATCAGCTTTTCCTACTATAAACTTGAACAATTTGAGCATTGTCGTGTCTCCGGCAGCAGTAAAAGCTTCCGGATGCCATTGGACAGCGATAATAGGGTGATTCGGCCAAGCCTCGATAGCTTCAACCAGCCCGTCTTTAGCCGTAGCCGTAGCCGTAAAGCAAGAGGCGACATTCTTGATTCCCTGATGATGAAAAGAATTGACAAAAAGGGTATCTCTATTTAAAATGTTGTGTATCATGCTTTCTTGTTTGATAACAACTGGGTGCGAAGGTTTGTCACCGGGGAGTGTCTGCAGATGTCTGATTGCGTCTTGCTTTTGTGAAGGAATATCTTGATACAACGTTCCTCCGAAGGCTACGTTGAGAATTTGTTCGCCACGGCAGATTCCTAAGATTGGAATGTTTCTGTCGCTGGCTAATTTGATAAGCGTTAATTCAAATGAATCTCGTTCGGAGTTTATTTCCTGAAGGTTCCGGTTAGGCTCTTCCTTATACCATAAGGGATTAACGTCTTCGCCTCCTGTTAGGATTAGTCCATCCAAGTCCGCAACTATTGAGCGCAATGTAGAACCATCTTCGATTGTTGGGATAAGAATAGGTGCGCCTCCGGCTTTTAGAACAGATTTTACATATGCGCTTGACATGCTGAGCCGTCCATTATTTGCTCCTATTGAAATTCCAATCAAAGGCTTATGTGGCAATCGGAGATTGACATTGCATGAGTCGATAAGAGCATTAAACGATTTCAGATCCGGTTGTTGTGCCGCAAGGGAACTTAGACTACCGGAAATTAGAAAACAGGCAAAAAAGGTATAAATCAGTCTTTTCATTGGTTATTTATTTATGCGCCGATGCTTCTTGTACAATTGACATGACGCGCAGCAGATTGCCGCCCCATATCTTTGCAATTTCATTTTCAGTAAAGCCTTCTTTTATTAATCTGGTCGTGATATTAATCAATTCGTTTGTCGAACGGCAGCCGATAAGTTCTCCGTCACCATCAAAATCGGAACCTATCCCAACATAATCGATACCTATCAGATCAACGATGTGCTTGATATGACAGATGGCATCGCTTAGGGATGCTTTTTCAGCTTCTATATTGATAAATCCTTTGTAGAGGCAAAGCTGAACCACACCGCCCTGTGCTGCCAATGCTTTCAGTTGATCGTCGGTTAAGTTGCGTTGATGATCACAGAGGGCTCGTGCCGCCGAATGCGAGGCTATGATCGGGTATTGACTGTTTTCCAGGGCATCGTAAAAAGTACTTTCCGCTGCATGCGATAAATCAATCATCAATCCTTCCCTGTTCATTATTTTTATTACTTCTTTGCCAAAAGGACTCAATCCATTCCATTCTGCGTGACCTCTTGCAGAGTCGCAGATATCGTTGTTGCCATTATGACACAGAGTAATATAAATTACGCCTAAGTCTTTGAAACGTTGAATATTATTCAGATCTTTACCAATAGCATATCCATTCTCAACACCCAAAAGAATGGCCTTTTTACCTGTATTTTTTAGTTGTTGTATTTCCTGAGGCGTTTTAGCAATGCCCATCCTTTCGCTGTTGATCTTTTCCTGACGATGAATTTCGTTCAGACGATCGATAGCAAAACTGGTAGCTTGTCGGGAAGCAGCTTCGTCTCTGGGTCCTTGTGGAATATAAGCCGCCATGACCACAGCATCAATCAGGCCTTCTTCCATGAAGGGAAGGTTTACTTTGCCGCCTTCTTTTTTCCCAATATTGAATTCGCCCGGGAAAATCATGGGCGTATCTGTATGCGAATCGATGCTGATGTGATGATGGTGTATCCATTTGGCTTTTCTGAACAGACGCGCAGCTTCTATCTCCAGCTTGAAAAGACTTAGCATCTGCTCATCGTCATTTGTAGCCATCGCTTCCGGGTGCCATTGAACACTAAAGATGTTTTTTTCTTGATGTTCCATGGCTTCGTTAATACCGTCAGGTGCTTTAGCCGTCTCAATAAATTCGGGTGCTCAAGTTTTTACAGCCTGATGATGAAAGGAGTTCACCAGGAGTGTATTCTCGTCGGCAAAAAG
>JAQWBH010000145.1 GCA_028707405.1 Parabacteroides sp.
ACGTAACGGATCTCCAACAAAACCAGGCGCACGATTCCCAACTTTCGTCGGATAACTAGTATATCCAGCATGACCCTTGCAATCGGTTTGGATGTAATCGGGCTTGACTAGATCTATAATAGTCTGTACCATACCCGGTGTTGTGTTTTTCCCAATTTCATTACAATCATCGCCCGCATGAAAATCAAAATGAATTCCGAAAAAACTTTGATCTCGACGCAAACGATCAGGTTCCTGACCCAAAGTCGCACTTCCTACATAAATTGTTGATATTAAAAATAATAAATAAAACTTTTTCATAATTAATTTCCATTTAAAATCTAAGAAAAACCTGGATAATTGTTATTAATTAACTTTAGTACTCTATTTTTTTATCAGGGTGTTCAGAGGAAACAAGCTCTGCTGTGGAGCAACCTGTCAGCAATAAGCACCCTGACGGTATGCAGTAATGCAATTTTAGGAGGTGGATATTCTGCCTACTTTTTTGTATTACTGACACTGCCCATATGGCTAAGAAAACCCAAATGTTAATCCTATCGTAAACAGACTTTCCACGGCAGACTACTCGCTTTTCGGGAGAGCTGCAAGTTCCTTTATTAGTTTAACATAGGCGGAAGTCACAAACTTATTTTAAGCAGACTTCAAAGCTGCAACATTTATGTAGTGGCGTCTCCCCGGAAAACTGTTTACGTTATAGGATCGTATCTTACCGGACAACACAAGGTACATATTCCTGTTTACGTTTTAGTACGAAAAATATTCTGTTTACCAATTTAAGGGCTATCTTAACAATGGCTTTTTGAGCAATCATCCTTTTACGGAATCCTTCATAAGCCAATGTCATCGCCGGGTCTTTCCTTATGGCAACTCATGCTGCCTCAATCATGGAACATCGAAGGCTTGCATGCTTACGGACGGTAATATCCCCGGCTCCATCTTTTTCCCCACTGGAGTGGCATATTGGTGTCAAACCGATAAAGGCGGCCAAGCTGTCGGAGTTTGTAAACCGGTTAATTTCATCTATCTCAACCAGCAATAAATACAGTTTTGGTTATACCTATTCCCGGAACAGAAGTGAGCAGGCGAATCGTTTCGCCAAACGGCTTTTGCCGGGATATTGACCGGATTGTCCTTGTTTCCTGCAAAAGCGTACCCCGCAAACGAACTAACTGCTCGATATACAAGTCCAGTATTTTTCTTCCATATACTGTTGAAAGTTCCACTTTCCCGAGCCATTTCAAGAAATGCTTCGACCAATTATAACGGAATTTTTCGTAAATTCATCAGAGATTTCTATCCCATGGAAATGTAACAGGGATTTTATCCTGTTCTTTTCCCTTGTAGTGTCTTTTACTATTGAATTTCTTAACCTTATCAAAGAACGCATTTCCAGGACCGCTTCGTCAGGAACATAAATACCTGTTAATGACTTCTAGCGTAACTCCCTGGCAAGTTTGCCGCAATCTACCGCATCGGTCTTTTGCAGCTATTCCTGTCTCTTGGTCGGCACATCTGCTTGATTGGCAACCATGTTGTTGATCCCAACCCCACTAACCGCCGGTGTATCCAAAATCCACAGAAACCTGCTTCGTACACCGAGTTATAATTTGCTCTCGGATAGTTGCCTGTCAAATACTTGTGTAAGGCTTCCGCATCCGGATTTTGACTAAACTTCTTCAGAACGGAATGTTCTGACAATACTGTTACCGACCAACTTTTTAAATGGACATCAATTCCTACATAAATATTTTGTCCTTTGAAATCTAATTTGTTACTTTGTTCCCTCTTTATGAGCTATATTATTAATGTTAATGCTCTGTTATTCTTGCAAATACAAAGTTAACTAGTCGAGCCTTAAAAAGCCCATTTTGAATTGTTTTTAATTTTATTATCGATTGCAATCAAGTTCGGCATCATTGTAATTGTCCGGAACACCTGCTCCAAATAAGACAAGAAAGATACTTTCCATTTGTTGATCATCCTTTTGAAGTTGAAACCAGCAGCAGCAAGCATTATATTGATGTTATCGCCGAATATTCCTTTATAGAAGTTTCGGGAAAGACGATGATCTGCTTTCAGGTGGCCAATTACCGGTTCAATTCCTGCACGTTTACGAAAGTATTTTTTCTGTTTGCGCTGCATGTAAGCGCTCAGCTTTTTTGAAAAGGGTTTGGGGATGTGGATAATTGTTTCTCCGACTTTGTTTCTGCCCCTGAACCCCCTGTCGCCGATTCCGTTTTCAGGCGGGCTTTCTCTTAATCTTTCCACTTGTTCGATGGATTTATCCAACGTGTGTCCGTCATATTCATTTCTAAATCCCAATGCTCCGACAATTACTCCGCTCGCTGTCCAACCAAAGGAAGCCTTGTTCCCAAACTCGTAGGGTTTATGCTCCTTGCCTTTACTGATACAACAAACCTCCGGTTCATGAAGAGAATAGATTTTGTTTTTATCGTTCCGCTTTTGTGCCAGCACGCGTTTAAACAGTTCAAGTATCTCCCGGTAATCCAATGCTTTATCGTCTAATTTGCGCTCTACATCGCGCACAAGTCTGCCTGCTATTGTTTTTACTTTTTTATCCGCTTTTTTTGCCTTGCCTTTATTCTTGGGGTGGTTGCGGAAGCGTTGGTCGTAAGAGAGTTTTTTCAATGTGCGCGTGTAAGTTTGACGAAGTGTCAAATCGTTTTCCTCTGCTATTTTCAAGCACCTCTTTATTATTTTCTTTGCCAGCTTGTCATCAGTGGGGAAAGTAATATTTTTCTCCTGAACAGTTGTGTCGAAGTAAACATCTTTGTCTTCCCCGTCTTTACCATTGATGCGGATGCTTTCTTTCAATATTAACTCAATCCCTTCTTCTCCAATGCGGTGACGAAAATGAACCAACTCGGATGCGGCACAGGGTTCGGAAGGCAAGAACTCTTGTGCGCCGCAAAAGTATTGGTAGTAAATGTTTTCACTCCATTGCTCCACAACACTTTCGTCCGAAAGATTACGAACGTGTTTCAGTATCAACAGCCCGACCATCAACCGGAGGGGTTTTGCAGGACGGCCGTTATCGGGGCAATACAAAGGCGAGAACGCTTTCTCGAACATATCCCAATCAACTTTATGGGCTAAGATAAATAACGGGTGTTTGTGGTTCAACGTACTTTCCAATGAAAAAAACAGTGAACTCTGACCATCTATTTTGGACTTTTCCAACATATTTTTCTGCAAGTTTTACTTCACAAATTTACGAAATGTTGCAGATATATACAACAAAAAATGAACTTATTTTACTGTAAATCAAACAACTAAATGCTTTCTAAGGGCCGACTAACTAATATAGCTTATTTCTTCGCTATTTAGCTGGAGTTTCCGATTTCAAACATAGGAACTTATTAAACTATTTAACTATCTTTTTTACAGCCTCGTCAAAAGCTTTTTCTAACTCCTTTGGTATTCGGGCTTTTTCTTTCCATGCTTCACTACCATAGACTCCAGCTTGGGTATAATCAAATGGCTTAAATTTAATTTTTCGTGCAACGGAAGTGTTCTTAAATCGGAAATCATAATTGATTGGATTAACAAATTGGGGGTTAGCAATAATCGAATTTTTATCTTTACCTATTTTTTTCCAATCAACAAAAGATAGACCGTAAAATTCAGGAGATGGATCCCCAATCTTCCAATAGCAGTTATTATCATAAATCACCTTTATTTTTGTTCCGTTATCGCCACCCCATACATCCGAAATTAAATCTCCGGTATCCTGATAAATAATATTGTTAGTAAAAGTGTAAGAGAGGTGCTCTTCCACTCTTGAAATCTGGATGGCAGATGTCTTAATCAATGCGAAAATATTATTTCGTATAATATTATCCTTGCCGTAATGTTGATGAAAACCAGCATTTTTACAGGCATAAACTAAATTGTTCTCCATCAAGATATTTTTTGTTCCTTCATCAGTATATAGACCCCACCCACCATAATCATAAGAATAAATGTGATGAATGACGTTGTTACTTACCGTTGTACCTTCAGAATCACCAAGCGTATAAACACCACCCATGTCGCTGAGTTCTCCCCATCCGAGATGATGTATATGATTAAACTCTATCTTATTTCGTATAGTCGGACTATGAGCATATCCCCATACCCAACCGCATGATATACCTGTATAACGAAAATTAGCTATGTCATTATGGGTAATTACATTGTCGTATCCTTTAAAAATGATAACACCTACTGATGCTGGAAATACAAATCCGCCGTGTTGTATGATATTGTTATTTACAGTAATATTATTTGTTATCCTTTTTTCATGAGGTGTCCCCTGAGTTCCAATTTTCACGCCACCGCCGCCTAAATCATATAGATGACAGCGTTCAACTTTCGAAAATGAACAATTTTCTCGAAACCATATTGCATGTATGCCTGTATGAGCTATTTCACAGTTAAGAAAATCGATATTCCTAGCATTATCTATCATCACAGTTGCTTCAATAGGGGCAGCCGCCTGAGCAGGCATATTACCAGCTTTAGGAGTATGATAAGCGGTCAACTGAAACGAAAGGTTTTCGAAACGAACATGTTCTACAAATTTATCGTTGTTGCCTTGAATGATAATGTGCTGTTCAATTATAGGGAACATACAACTTATGTTTTCTGGTTTTTCACCTGGCATTGGAATATAATATAAATTTCCGTCACGCTGTAGGAACCATTCACCAGGAGCATCTAATGCTGCTGGTAAATTCTCCAATACATAACGACTGTTGTCATCAAGTTTATTATACGTATACATAGGTTGACCAACAAGGTATATTGCCGTATCTTTAATATTTGTATGACTAATCATTTTGCGAGTATTGTCCCACTTATGGTAGAATACCATAAGCGCATCATTCAACTCTTTTGTATCTAATTTATTCAAGAATTTAAATGCATCTTCATGTAAAACCACTTTTTGTACAGCAAAAGTCAGCGTTTCAATACTTGAGTCGATAACGGTCTCTTCTACGCGTTTTACCATATTGAAATCACCACGATTTGGTGATTGAGCACGAAATCGTCTTTCTCCGTTAATATACAGTTGTTCAAAATAAAGTCCATACATTGCAACTTCGGGAATAAACACTCGCCAAAGATTGGGATTAATAATTTCAAAACGGCCTGTCTCCATTCCTCCATAAAGTACTGGACGTTCATCTGTGACTGAAGTGTAAACTGTAGGTGATTGTGGTGTCCCTGTATCTTCTTCAGAAAAAGTTAAAGTTTCAGCCAAGTAATAATTTCCAGAAAATATCTTCACATAAACAGTATCAGTTATTTTTTTTTGATTACGCAGTTCTCGTATTCTATCGCGTGCTTCTATTATTGAAGCCAATGGTTTATCACGAGTTCCGGGCGCATTATCATCACCAGAGGTTGCAATAAAGAAAGTCTGAGCTTGTATAAAAAGGCCACTAAGACAAAAAGAAATAAACATCAATGACCGATAGATAAAATAATTATTGAACATGATTTGAAAATTTATAAAATTAGAATTTTCCTGGATAAAAGAATGTTCTCTTATCCAGGAATTTGATCTATTATTGATATCCAGGATTTTCTAATAAATTAGGGTTTTGTCCTGTTCTACCTAATGTAATGGGAAAATAATAAGTGTGTTTGGGGAAACGTGGTGGAGTTTGAGGACCATCATAATCTGGATAAACAATCAATTTGTATTTGCGTGTATTATAGTCTAAGACGTACCTCAGTCTTGAACCTGGTTTAGATAACTTTTCTGTAGCAATACGCCAACGACGTACGTCCCAGTATCGATGTCCCTCGAAAAGTAACTCTACCTTCCGTTCTTGACGTATGGCATCTCTATCAACAGATGTTTTAGGAGCAATCCCTGCTCGGTCTCTTATTTGATTAATAGCATCCAATGCTTCATCAGCCTTACCTAATTCAAAAGATGCTTCAGCAAGATTCAGAAGTATTTCTGCAAATCGAAAAACAGGAAAGTCAACATCGTCCCATTCCGTAAAGTTCACATCGCTTGCTTCATTTAACATTTTCAATATGCCGAAGCCAGATCCGAAATTTGTTCCAAGTCTTTGGTTCCCCCATGCTGGTGTTCCACCAAATGCATCTTGCTCTGTATCATACATCACTCCATCACTACCAATTAATCCCCAGTGCCAGTCAACTTTACCATCTTTCCAAGGTGTCTCATTTGTATATATGGACGCATGGAAACGAGGATCCTTATCTCCCCACAATTCTTCCATACTCCATAATCCCTGCTGAATGATGTTTCTATCCAATGTCCCGGGTCTCCCGTCTATATACTCAAATGACTCTGCTATTTCTAGATATGGTGAGCCCGCCATTCCTGCATCATAACCATGTGGCTTTGGACAATGCAAAAAGCCATAAAAAGTATAATTATAATTCTTATCACACGGTCTTGCAAAAATCATTTCGTGATTCTGTTCTTTTAGAAAGATATTTTTAAAGTTTGTCACTTTATTATCGTCATTGTTATACAATGCATACTTGTTTAAGCCAATTATTTTCTTTGCTGCATCATAACTTTTCTGATAGTATGAAGATGCTTGTTCTTGTGGTATTCCTAGCAATCCGTTTAACTGAACCGTACCAAATTGAGCTATACTTCCGGCATAGAGCGCAGCTCGACATTTCAAAGCCAGTACAGCCCCTTGCGAGACACGACCATATGTGTTGAAGCTTTTAACTACATCTTCAATATCGTCCATTTCGCTAATAACAAAATCATATATTTCCTGTTCCGAATTGCGTTGTGGATATATTTCTTCATCAGGAGCATCTATCGCAATTTCTTTAGTGATTAAAGGTACACCACCGTAGCGTTTTACTAAAGCAAAATAATTAAAGGCACGTAAAAAACGAGCATCTGCTACTCGGCTTGTGATAAAGTCTTGACTATTAGTGGACTCTGGTAGTTTCTCGATAAGTATATTCAACATACGGTTAATTGAGTAAGCTTGATCCCACCATTCAAGGAGTCCTCCATGTATAGTTAAACCATCTACTTTTACACTGCGAGGATTTGCCATTGACCAAACAGGAGGTCCTGTTTCATCAGAGATATAAGTAACCGTGTTATGTGAACCTCGATGATCCCAACTATTCTTTGGTTCAGTTGGTGCATCAAATCTAAATATGTGCATATTTTCATATTGTTTTGCCAAATATGATTCTACTAAATTAGCATCATTCCATAATACGTCGTCTGATATGATGTCAAGTGGTTTCTTATCAAGTACATCATTTATACATGAATTAAATCCAATTAAACATACAATCATTAAGTATAATCCTATATTTTTCATATAAATGTATTATTATTATTTTAAAAATCCAAATTCAGTCCAAAGCTGATCGTTCGCTGTTGCGGATAATACCTACCCGAAACACCAGAAGGTGCTTCAGGGTCAATATAATATTTACTTAAAGTACTCAAAGTTAATAAATTGGTGCCAGAGATATAAAGGCGTATTCTTTCAACGCCGATTTTCTCCACCAAGTGTTTTGGGAAAGTATACCCTAACGCGCCGTTTTTTAATCGAATATAAAAGACTGATTTATGCCAATAATCTGAAGTCCAATAATTAGAACCAGCTCCACCAGGTCTAGGGATAGTAGCATTGGGATCATTCTTGACTTCTGTCCATCGTTCGTTAAAAAAATAATCTATATTACTAAAGTAAGGTTTGCGTGATGAAGTGTACCCGAAAGCTCCTTGAAATAATGTAACGAGATCAAAGCCTTTATACATTAAGGTTCCATTCAAACCGAAAAACCAATGAGGAGAATTTCCCTTTCCAATTTCAACCTGATCCCTCCAATCTAATACATTGTCATTGTTTACGTCCAAATATTTGACATCACCGGGACGAAGCGTTGCATTATCACCTGCTCCCACTGTACTATAAACATATGGCAATGAGCTGATTTCATCCATACTTGTGAATAAACCATCAGAAACATAACCAAAGAGACGATCCGTCCACTGCCCTGATATTTGATTCTGTCTTTGTTGGTCAGGGTCTTCATATTCCGGCTCGTCATAGTGATCCCATTTCGCCCTTGACCATGAAATATTTGCGCTTATGTCATAAGTGAAATCACCCGTATTTTTTACGGTACCTAACTGAAATTCAAATCCACGATTATTCAAGCTATTGAGATTTTCTGTAGGTAATGAAGCTCCAAATGTAGATGGATAAGAAATTACTCGCGTTCCAGGAATACCGGTACGAGTACGATAAAATGCCTCCAAAGAACCATATATCGCACGATTCATGATTGAGAAGTCCAATCCGACATTATAAAGTTTCATAATCTCCCATGTTAAATTGGGATTTGCTATGCCGGTTGACTCTAGTCCGCTTGTAAAGTTGTTACCCCATTGATACAAACCACTGATTTGGTAACCGGTCAAATATCTGAAACTTCCCACATTGTCATAACCTGACGATCCATAACTCGCTCTTAGTTTTAAAAATTCCAGTGCACTTAAATTCTTCATAAATTCTTCCTGTGAAAGTACCCAGCCAAGAGAAACTCCTGGGAAATATCCCCATCTTTCAGATTTTATGAACCTAGATGTGGCATCTGCACGTAATATTAAGTCCAACAAATATCTATCCTTATAACTGTAATTAATACGACCGATTAAACTGGCACGCCCTGCTTCGCTAGCTGAACCGTTGTTAGTTTGGGTAGCTGGTGACCCAGCAAACAACTGTTCGATACTTGGTGTCAAATAATCTCGTCTACTAGCACTAAAGTTTTTAGAAGCGTCGTCTATGGTTTCCAACAGAGCTAATGCTGTCAAATTGTGTGGACCTAATGCACGATCATAATTCAATGAATACTGCTGGGTTATTCTTCTAAATGTATAAATAGATTCACTACCTTGAGCCGCTGTCCATAAACTTCCTGCTAACGTGTAAAGATCCGCAGCATAATTATAGGTATACCACTGATATGGTTTTTGAAACCATTTACCCATATCCTGCGTATCTATATAGTTTACAAATGCCTTTGCTGTCAACCCGTTAATGAAAGGCACATCATATGAAAGTGTAATAGTGCCTCTCAGATCCTTAGGTTTATTAAGGTTGTATCCCCATACATCCATATTAGTGGATAGGGCAACGCTTCCTACGTCTATCCCTCCAGAAGCATTTTTAGTGGCGTCTGGCAGTGTAGTAGGAAACCATGGTCGTGTAGAATATAAATCTTGCCAAGCATTGCCATCCCAGTTTCCTAATCCTCTTGCAGGAAATTTACGAATTTCATATGCGGCCATCAAATCAATAGTTAATGCAAGACTCTTAGTTATTGCTGCATCAATATTAGACAATAAATTAAAACGCTCATAAGAACCTCCGTTTCTCTTGACCATTGTTTCTTGCTTTTGATACCCAAGATAACCCATATATTTTAGTCTTTCACTACCACCGCGAAGGGAAAGATTGTGGTTTTGCTGAGGTGCCCAATCCCTAAATGTAAAATTATACCAATCAGATGAAGGGTAAGCAGGGTCATCACCGGCATAATATTTTGCAACTTCTTCGGCAGTATAAGGTGCAGTACTCTCAGGAAGTCCAGCATTTAAATGTGATTCTCTTTGCAATTCTGTCCATTGTCCTGAGCTTAACGTCCTTGCTTGGTTTGTAACGCCTTGCATTGTATAAGATGTATTAAGGGTTATGGTTGGCTCTTGACTAACACCTCGTTTAGTAGTTATCAGTACTACTCCGTTTCCTGCGCGAGAGCCATAAATTGCCGATGAACCATCCTTTAATATAGAAATAGATTCAATTTGATTAGGATCCAAGTTTGTTAAATTAGCTTCAACACCATCTATAATCACAAGTGGTGAGCCAAATCCGCGAATGTTTAGAATGGCTTGGTCCGATCCTGGTAAACCAGTTCCTTGTACAGTAATTAGACCTGGTAGCTTCCCAGTTAATGCATTTGTAATATTTCCAACCGGCGTTATATTAATTTGCTCAGATTGAACTGAAGATACTGCACCAGTCAATGTGCTTTTTCTTTGCGTTCCATATCCCACTACCACAACTTCATCCATCAACTCCACATCAGTATCCAATACAACATTTATTGTACTTCTTCCTGCTGTATTTGCTTCCTTAGGTTTCATTCCCACATAAGTGATTTGCAATACAGCGTTTTCCGGTAAATTAGATAAAATGAAATTACCATCGATATCTGTAACTGTACCCTGAGAAGGGTTATCTTTTACAACAATTGTCGCTCCGATAACGGGCTCTCCGCTTGAGTCGGTAACAGTACCCCTTACGGTTTTCCCTTGCTGTTGAAGAGCTTGCGCCAAATTTGTAATTGTGTTTGCGGTTTGTTGGGTTTTTTTCGAAAGGACAATATAGTTTTTCTCAAAATCGTAACCGATATCTGTGCCGCTGAATGTCTGGTTCAGGTATTCGGATACTTTGTCCGATTTGTTTTTCAGGCTTACTGTGCGCGAGGTGTTTACTTCGCGGTTGCTGTAAACGACCAGATAGTCAGTCTGTTTTTCAATTTCACTGATCAGCTGATTAACGGTTACGGAGTTGGATCTCAGTTCAATAATTGCATCCTGGGCATTTGTATTTGTTGCCATCAGTTGAAATGCGAAGGCAAACAATAGAAATAAGCAGATTTTCATGATGTTAAATAAATCTTTAAAGTCACTTTTTTTTATTAAAAAGTGATCG
>JAQWBH010000146.1 GCA_028707405.1 Parabacteroides sp.
ACAGAAGCGGCCTCGATCGTATTCGTAAACAATTCACGAACGATCTGATTATCCATAGTCGAACCGGCGCAAACAGAAGCCTTCATTCCATTAGGCAGTTTATATGAATTTTCAGGCGAAGTCGTTGGAGCTGTAACCAGATACCCATTGCGCGGATCTTTAACCAGCATATCAACAAAGAACGACGCAGCCCCTTTCATTACAGGATAAACATCTCGCAGATAGCTCTTATCCATAGTAAACTGATAATGTGCATAAAGTTGCTGGCACAACCAGGCACCGGCCGTGTTTGTAGAGCCCCACGACGGTTCACAACTGGGAGCCGTAAACTGCCACACATTTCCCAAAATATGCGTCACCCAGCCTCTGGCATTATAAAAAACCTGAGCTGTGCGCTCTCCACTAGGCACCTGCTGCTTAACCCATTCGGTCAGCGGCAGATCCAATTCAGGCAGGTTAGTTACTTCTGCCGGCCAATGATTCATCTGCAGATTAATATTCAAATGATAATCTCCATTCCAAGGGGTATTAATTGTATTACACCATAATCCCTGAAGATTAGGAGGCAGAGACCCTACACGCGTTGACGATATCAAAAGATAACGACCGAACTGGAAATATAATGCAACCAGTCCCGGATCGTTTTTGTCTTTACTAAATAATTCCAACCGTTCGTTGATCGGCATATTATCACGATCAGAATGCCCAAGGTCAATATTTACACGTCCGAACAACTTACGATAAGCGGCAATATGCGATTCCTTCAATGCCGCATAATCTTTCTTCGAAGCTTTTGAAAGCAGCGACACGACATGCTGCTCCATATTCGGATTCTTATAATTGGTAGCCATACTAACCAGTAGCACCACTTCTGATGCATTCTTCACCATCACCGTACTATCTCCAGGCACTATAGACCCTCCTTTAGGAAGTAATATCCGAACACGTGACACATATTTCATTCCTGAAAGGCCCAGCGTATCTACGCCATCAGGTAACTCACCCTGCATCACCAGATCATGACCAACCGTCGTCGTCTTAAAATACTCCGGACGATTCATTCCCAATGTAAAATTCAACATTCGGTCAACATCCGCTGTCAGATGAATTACGCCTATATCATCAGAAAAAGAAGTGAACGATTCACGTCCATAGACCACATTCCCTTTACGAAACGAAGTTGTAGCCATAGCATTATCCAAACTAAGAGTACGGACATACGAGCCAGCCTCACCGGCATTTTTAGGATATGCATATTGAATAGTCATGTTTCCAAGTAACTGATAGCTTCCATAAGGCACCTTCGCTCCATGCCCGTGGCCACTGCCTGCACCTTTACAAACAAACGTTTTATACATCAACGCCTGTGCCTCATCATTACGTCCTTCGAACAACAGACTCCGAATCTGAGAAAGATAATAACGAGCATTGGGATTATCCGTGTCCTGAACACTGCCCGACCACAGAGATATCTCATTCAGAACAATATTTTCCTTCTTAACACCCCCGTCAGGCATCATTCCCAAACGGCCATTTCCCAATGGGAAAGTCTCTTCCCACATATGAGCCGGCGTATTAAAGTAATAAGAAAACCTGCGCCCGTTTTTCATTCCGGGCATATCACAATTTACTAAGAACAATAACAAAAATAATGTAATCCACTTCAGTCTCATGCTCATGGCAACTCTATTTATCTGTTTACTTTAATAATCAAAAACTCTGCATGTCGCAAAGATGCTTGTAATAACCGTTCAAACGTATCAAATCGTCATGACGGCCACGCTCAACAATTTCACCTTCATAGATAACGCAAATCTCATCGGCATTACGGATCGTAGACAAGCGATGCGCAATCACGATAGTTGTACGATTACGCATCAAATGTTCAAGTGCTTCCTGTACCAGACGTTCAGACTCGGTATCAAGCGCCGATGTAGCTTCGTCCAGTATCAATATAGGCGGATTCTTAAGGACAGCCCGAGCAATGCTGATTCGCTGACGTTGACCGCCGGATAGTTTTCCTCCCCGATCACCAATATTCGTATCATAGCCCTGTTCGCTAGCCATAATAAATTCATGAGCGTTGGCTATACGAGCAGCTTCCTGCACCTGCTCCAAAGTGGCTCCTTCCACACCAAAAGAAATATTATTAAAAAAACTATCATTAAACAATATAGCATCCTGATTAACATTACCCATCAAAGAACGCAAATTGAAAAGTGTAGTATCGCGAATATCTGTTCCATCAATGGTAATACTACCCTTATCAACGTCATAAAATCGAGGGAGTAGATCAACCAGCGTACTCTTCCCAGAGCCGGATTGACCGACCAAAGCCACAGTCTTTCCCTTGGGAATAGTCAGATTAACACCTTTCAACACCCAGTCGTTCTGATACTTAAACCATACATCATTATAACATATACAGTCGTCAAGTTTAATCGGTTTCGGAGTTACAGGCTCCTTCAAAGGATTGACCGTTTGCAGAATCTTATCCACACGCTCCATGGAAGCCAGTCCTTTTGGAATATTATAGCTTGCCTTCGAAAACTCTTTTAATGGATTGATTAAGCTATACAAAATCACCAAATAGAAGATAAACGACGGCGCATTGATTGACGAATGATTATTAAGAATCAATGTACCGCCAAACCAGAGCACAATCACAATAAGCACTGTACCCAAAAACTCGCTCATCGGATGCGCCAATTGCTGGCGTGTATTCACACGACTTATGGTATCACGATATTTATTATCGGATTTTATGAAACGGTTATTCATTTTCACCTCAGCATTGAAAGCTTTGATTATACGCAGTCCGCCCAAGGTTTCTTCAACCTGCGACATCAGATCGCTCCACTGACCCTGTGCCATTAAGGATTTACGTTTCAACTTCTTACCTACAGTGCCCATCACCCAACCCATAGCCGGGAGAATAACCAACGTGAAAACAGTAAGTTGCCAGCTGACAGTTATCAATGTACAGAAATAAATCAAAATCAAAATCGGATTCTTGAAAAGCATATCAAGCGAACTCATAATTGAGTTTTCGACCTCCTGAACGTCGCCACTCATACGAGCCAGTATGTCTCCCTTACGTTCTTCAGAGAAGAATCCCAGTTGAAGATAAAGAATCTTCTTATAAAGCTGATTGCGCAAATCACGAACAACACCGGTACGAATCGGAATCATGGTAGCTGAAGAAAGGAAGTAAGCACCCGTCTTCAAGAAAGTCATAAAAGCGAGAAACAATCCCAATATCAGAAGCGTCGTACTTGCTCCGTAATGATTGATAAGCTCTGTGACGTAATAATAAAAGTTATTGACAACTATCGTTTTAAAACTCATCCCGACCGTTTCCCATGGTATAAATGAATAGACCTTATTGTCCAGCTTAAAAAGGATCTGAAGTATCGGCACAAGTAATGTAAACGAGAACACGTTTAAAACAGCCGAAAGGATATTCAGCGCTACATTTAGGATAAGGAACTTCTTATATGGAGGCACAAAGCGCCTCAGTATCAACAGAAAATCTTTCATAACTGATTCATGCGTTTCTATTTTCGGGTGCAAGTTAGTCATAATCTTGATGCAATTAACACATTAGATTGACAAAAATAATTACATTTAGAAATTATCTACCCGTTAGCAGAATTAAAGCAATGCATATTTAACTTTACCAATGGGACTGTTATTTGTTTTGTTGACATATTAACCAACAGTAAACTATTTATTAATATTTCGTTATCTACAAATATCAATATACTTACAATAATTTATAACCTATAATGTAAAGGATAAACATAGATTATCATTTGAATATAATATAATTGTTAATAATAATGTACGCGCACATTCAGTTAACTCAATCACACGTAACATTCCGGTTCAACTTGGTCATCTTATAAGAAACTTCAGATAGGCTAAAGCAAAACTCATGAGACTTTATCTACTTTCTGCTGACTTTTTAGCCTCAAAGCATAGCGTATTTATCTCTACGCTTTACGCAGAATATGTATACGCTTATAACAGTATAACCATACTATTTATGCCGTATGCCTGTACGCCGCCAAGAGTATACCCATCCTCCACCAAGAGTACAGGTATACGCAATCAAGCGTACAGTTAATTTATGATTACAACACAGCTAAACTCACGGTACTTTCTTCCTAAAAGGTATAATGCTCACTAGTAAATAGTCTATTCTCTCTAAAAAGGATAGAACGGACCATCCGGAATTGTCTATTTTTCTAAGATAAAACAAAATACAGTCAGAACTAATATCTCCAAAAGCAAAATACAGAAACCAAACAGAGTTGGGGATAACATGCAAACGCGTTCTCTAGTAACACCTAAAAAAAACGCCATTGCAGGTACAGATAAACCGCATACCTTTTCCTTAACATTATTTTTCCAAGTTCGCACAGCGTTTCGATCGATTCTTGCATCTATAATAATGTAATTTTACATTGAATAAATCAAAGATAGACTTCATCCCAGTATAATTTTCAAGCGATCTTGAAATTTGGCTTCCGATTCTTTCTATCTTTGTAATGAAAACAGGAAGTAATGAAAAAGAAAGAGATTCAACGTTACGCACTAAAAGGTACAAACTTTGCATTAACCGGATTGCTGGCAGTACTAGGCATATCTTGTTCAGGAGAAAACGGAATGAATGAATATGGTACGCCCATAGCTACCTATTCCATCAAAGGGAAAGTGATGAACAAGCAGGGTACAGGCATTCCGAATATCAGCATCAGTGTGGCTTCCAATATTTATGGAAGCACGTATGAAACCATTGGAGAGTCAAATCCTAGTACAGTTACGGACACGAACGGAAATTTCAGCAAGACATTTTCATCATTTCCAGTAAACAAAATACGCGTCTATGCCACCGATAATGATGGCGCTGCTAATGGCTCATATGCCAAAGATTCGATAAACATTTCTATCAGCAAAGAGGATTTCAAAGACGGTTCAGGGTGGAATTCGGGAAACGTAAGCAAAGACAATGTTGTCATCACAATGACAGAAGAGAAAAAATGAACAAAAAACCTGATCTACGACAACGCTTCGCACTGGAATTGTATCGGCATATACGTAAAAATGAAGTAAAGCTTCATGAACTACGCACACTGTTTTGGGAATGTACACTCCGATGCAACGCGGCTTGTCGACATTGCGGAAGCGATTGTCATGTATCTTCGACGCATCCGGATATGCCTATAAGTGATTTTCTAGGTGTGATCGATGAAATCGGCCCGCAAGTGAACCCGAATCATGTTATGATTGTATTCACAGGTGGTGAAGCATTGGTTCGCAGCGACATTGAACAATGTGGGATAGAACTCTACCGAAGAGGTTTCCCTTGGGGAATCGTATCCAACGGGATTCTGCTCACGCGTGAACGACTGGATTCCCTATTGTCGGCAGGAATGCATACAGCGACAATCAGTCTCGATGGTTTCGAAAAAGATCATGTATGGCTCAGAGGTAACCCGTACAGTTTTGAAGGAGCAAGCAATGCAATCAGAATGCTTGCCGACGAAAAAGAGATTATTTGGGATGTTGTGACCTGTGCCAACAGAAAAAATATAGATTACCTGCCTAAATTCAAAGAATATCTGATAGAACTTGGTGTCAAACGATGGAGATTGTTTACCATCTTCCCGTTAGGACGGGCGGCACATATATCCGAACTACAACTCACTGACGAACAGTTTACAACGCTACTCGATTTTATCAGCGGATGCCGGAAAGATGGTCGTATCCGAGTGGATTACGGATGCGAAGGATTCCTGGGATATTACGAAGGAAAAGTGCGTCATGGGCTTTATCATTGCGATGCAGGAATCAGTACTGCTTCCATATTGATCGACGGCTCCATCTCAGGATGCCCCAGTATCCGCTCACACTTCTATCAGGGGAATATCTATCAAGACAATTTCATGGATGTATGGAACAAACGTTTCGAGAATTTCCGCCACCGCGAATGGGCGCGTAAAGGCGAATGTAAAGAATGCAAAATGTTTCGCTATTGCGAAGGTAATGGCATGCATTTGCATGACGATGAGGGTAATCTGCTGATGTGCCATTATAAACGAATCGTATCAAAATAGATAAAAAGAGATCATGAAAACAGAGAAAGAAAAGATGCTGGCGGGAGAACTGTATGACTGCAATGATAAGGAACTATCCAAAAGATGGCACGAAGCGAAGCGCCTTCAACAGGAATACAATAATACACTCACTACAAACCATCAAAAGGTTAACGAACTGCTAAACCAGCTTATTGGTTCGCGGGGAGAAGATGTCTGGATATCTGCTCCGTTCTTTGTGGATTATGGAGAGAATATTCATATCGGGAATTTTGTGGAGATTAATATGAACTGTGTCTTCCTCGATTGTAATACAATTACAATTGGAGACTATTCGGGTATAGGTCCGGGGGTACATATATATACAGTGTTTCATCCCTTGAATCCTTCCGAGCGAGTCAACAAAGGCAATGGTTTCTGGAAGTCGCAAACGGCATCCGTCACTATTGGAAACAATGTATGGATCGGTGGAGGAAGCATTATCCTTCCGGGCGTAACTATAGGCGACGGGACCACTATCGGAGCCGGAAGTGTAGTCACCAAATCGATTCCACCCCATGTTCTGGCTGTAGGCAATCCTTGCCGCGTAATCAAAAACTTATCCACAAACTAAAAATTGCCAATCAAAAACATTTTACTAACTTTGCAAAAACGATATACAATGAAACACACAATCATACTTAGTGCATTACTAATGGCTAGTTCACTATGCTTTGCACAAAACGGATCCATCTATCCATTAAGCGATTATCAGGAACTAACTGACACCAAGCCTCACGATAGTGAAGCAACATGGAACAAACTAACGACAGCGACTCATCTGAGTTGGGGATCTATTGATGTACGCTACAAAAAATTAAGCATCCCGAAAATAACCATGCAGACAAACAAACAGCTCAAAGCCTGGAAAGGCGAACGGGTAAATGCTCAAGCTGTACTTTGGACAAATAGCCGATTGCAGGAAGCAACCATAACAACAAGTAATCTCAAAAACGGTTCAGCTGTTATTTCTGCTTCTGCTATAAATGCAAACTTTGTACGCTACACCATGACCGACGAATTGAATAAAAATGGAAGAGGTACTTGCAGTGATCGCCCCGACAAAACACAGTGGGATTCATCGTTAGTGGCCGATCCGATAGATATCGTCAAAGTGCGCGACATCGAAGCACGTACTACGCAACCGATATGGATGAACGTCAGTATTCCTTCGGATGCCAAAGCGGGCACGTATAAGGGAACAATGACTGTTTCAGGAAAAGATTTCCGACCTATGACTCTTAAAGTTGAAATAGATGTTCTGAACCGTACGCTTCCGGATCCGAAAGATTGGAAGTTTCATCTTGACTTATGGCAAAATCCTTATGCTGTAGCACGTTATTATCAAGTGCCGCTTTGGAGTAAAGAACATTTTGACGCTATGCGTCCGATAATGAAGATGCTGGCTAACGCCGGGCAGAAAGTGATCACGACAACCATCATGTACAAACCATGGAACGGACAGACGCAAGATCCATTCTATAGTATGGTATTCCGCATGAAAAAGATGGACGGAAGCTGGAGTTTCGACTATACCGTTTTCGACCGCTGGGTGGAATTTATGATGAACGAGATTGGCATTACGCAACAGATAAACTGCTACACAATGATTCCATGGGCATTATCCTTCGACTATTTCGATCAGACAAGCAACAGCATCGCTTTCGTCAAAGCTAAACCGGGTGACAAGGCTTATTCGGAATACTGGACAGTGTTCTTGAAAGATTTTGCCCGCCATCTGCGTGATAAAGGATGGTTCGAAAAAACTACGATCGCTATGGATGAACGCCCCATGGAAGCTATGCGTGAAGCCATAAAAGTCATTAAAGGAGCAGATCCTGATTTTAAAATATCGCTTGCAGGAGGCTATCATCCCGAAATACAGGCAGACCTTTACGACTTGTGTATTCCTTATGGCAACAACTACCCCGCCGACATAAAAGCTGAACGAGAAAAAAGAGGACAGTTTAGTACCTATTATACTTGCTGTGCCGAATCATTCCCAAACATGTATACATTCTCTGCTCCGGCAGAAGCGACCTGGACCGCCATACATGCCGTTGCCGGCAACTACGACGGATACTTGCGCTGGGCAGTGAATAGTTGGCCGGAAGATCCTTTGCGCGACTCACGTTTCCGTAGCTGGGGTGCCGGCGATTGCTTCAGCATTTATCCAGGACCACGAAGCAGCATACGTTTTGAACGGTTGACTGAAGGAATCCAGAATTGCGAAAAAATTCGTATTCTCCGCGAGGAACTGCAAAGCAAAGGGGAAAAAGCCAAATTAAACAAACTGAATCAAGTCATTTCAAAATTCACGCCTGAAGGTTTATCGAAGACTCAACAGACTGCAGATGAAATGGTCAATGAATTGGAGTTGATGATCAACTCACTATAAATTATCCGGCAGAACAATTATTACCACCAATAGTTCATGGATTGAATTATCGATGATGATACATCACTTGACAAAAAAACCGGCAAAGAACAAATCTTTGCCGGTTACACAATCAAAACCTCTTTTCTATACTAATTACTTTTCCCTAATAAACACATTTATAGGTGTCCCTGAAAAATCCCAATTCTCCCGTATCTGATTTTCAAGAAAACGTTTGTATGGTTCCTTTATCCATTGTGGAAGATTGCAGAAAAAGACAAACGAAGGAACAGTTACTTTGGGAAGTTGAGTCACATATTTAATCTTTATATACTTACCCTTCCACGCTGGAGGCGGCGTATTTTCTACAATTGGTAACATTACTTCATTGAGTTTGGATGTAGGTATGCGTCGTTTACGATTTTCGTAAACACCATTAGCTGTCTCCAACACTTTAAATATTCGTTGCTTCGTAAGCGCTGAAATAAAAAGAACCGGGAAATCTGTAAATGGAGCTAATCGGTCGCGAATAGCATTCACATACGAATCGATCACTTTTTGATCTTTATCTTCTACCAAATCCCACTTATTGACACATACTACCAATCCTTTTTTATTCTTCTGCACCAAAGAGAAGATATTCATATCCTGACTTTCTATACCGCGTGTTGCATCAAGGATCAAAATACAAACATCTGAATTTTCAATAGCACGTATTGAGCGGATCACCGAATAGTATTCTAAATCTTCATTTACTTTACCCTTCTTTCGAATGCCCGCCGTATCAACCATGTAGAAATTAAGTCCATATTTATCATATTTTGTATATATAGAATCGCGCGTAGTACCCGCAACATCCGTTACAATATGACGTTCTTCTCCAATGAATGCATTTATTAAAGAAGATTTTCCTGCATTAGGACGGCCTATAACAGCCAAGCGGGGAAGTTCTTCTTCCGGCTGATCAGCCAAATCTTTCGGTAAAAGATCTAGAATCTTGTCCAACAAATCTCCTGAGCCTGAACCGTTGGCAGCAGAAATACAAAAAGGATCTCCTAAGCCTAAAGAATAGAACTCTGCTGATTCAGGATGATCATCATAATTATCAGCTTTATTTGCCACAATAATGACCGGTTTATTCGCCCGGCGCAAAATGTTGGCTACGTCCAGATCTAAATCAGTTATTCCACCTTGTATATCAACAATGAACAAGATAACATCAGCTTCTTCCACAGCTATATGTACTTGTTTATTTATTTCCTCTTCAAATATGTCTTCAGAGTTAATAACCCAACCTCCGGTATCGATCAATGAAAACTCCTTTCCGGTCCACTCAACTTTGCCATACTGGCGGTCGCGAGTGGTTCCTGCCGCTTCATCAACAATAGCCTGACGTGTTTGTGTAAGGCGATTGAATAAAGTGGACTTTCCTACGTTGGGCCTACCAACTATTGCAACAATATTTCCCATAAACTATTATTCGTTATATTCTTTATAAGTGTCCGGTTTATTCCTGTTCGTATCCGAAATTTTTTAATAAATTGTCTCGATTACGCCAGTCCTTTTCCACTTTGACGAACATTTCAAGAAAAACCTTCTTTTCAAAAAAACGTTCTATATCCTTTCGAGCCATAGCACCTACTTTCTTCAACGCTTGTCCGCCATGACCAATTATTATTCCTTTTTGCGATTCACGTTCAACGACAATAAGTGCTTTAATACGAATCAGCGACTCCTCTTCTATAAACTGCTCGACCATAACCTCTACTGCATACGGGACCTCTTTTTGATAATAAAGAAGTATCTTTTCCCTAATTATTTCCGAAACGAAAAAACGAGCCGGCTTATCGGTAAGAGCATCTTTGTCGAAATAAGGAGGCGACTCAGGCATTAATTCCTCAATACGGTGCTTTACATAATCTATATTAAAATTAGACAATGCTGAAATAGGAATAATCTCTGCCTGCGGAAGCAATTGTTCCCATTGATCAACAATCTTTTCAAGTTTTGGTTGTGTTGTCTGATCAATCTTATTAATTAATAACAAAATGGGGCACGTCATTCTTTCAACTTTCACAAGAAAGTCCCCATTTTTATCTATTGTCTCAATAATATCGGTAACATACAACAAGACGTCGGCGTCATCCAACGCCGATTTTGAAAAATCAAGCATTGACTCCTGCAACTTATAATTAGGATGCAGAACTCCCGGTGTATCGGAATACACAATCTGCATATCT
>JAQWBH010000601.1 GCA_028707405.1 Parabacteroides sp.
TGGAAGGATCTGGAAGTGCACGAAAGATCCGTTCACCGGAAGATATGATGCCTATGAGGAGATGCGCACAATAGCGGATGAATCTAATACGGATCTTCCGGTCGCTGAATTCAAAAGGACAGGGATTGTTGATCTAGTGAAGAAAATTAACAACCGAATTGAAGAGCTTAACAAAAAATACTCCTTAAAAATCGAAGAGGCCGAGGCTATATTGCATAGTTATAACAAGTGACCATATGAAAACAACAAAATTACAGGAGAAACTGAAAAGTATGGATTACCCGTGCAAGATTATTGGAATGCAGGACTATGAGAAAGCGGGAGATCTTGAGTTTTCCATGATAATTTCCAACACCGAGCCAAAGGCCAGTATCGTAACCGAATGCCATCAGGCAGAACACATCATCACCGTTGACCTGATCGCAACCAGGTATGAGGAAGATGGGGCGAAGAACGATACGTTCGCATACAAGGTGCGATACTGCATAATGCCAAAAAGAAACGAGAATCTTGAACCATTCAAACAATGAAAGTAGAACACATCACATATGGAGGTAACGTGGTTGTCAGGGACACGGAGAATATTTATAATGAAACAGTGGAGTTTTTTAAGGGATTTCAGGGCGGTTGCATCACCGCCCCTATTCAAGAAACTCCGTTCACTTGCAAAATAACCGTGTCCGACAATATCGCAATTTTCGACATGAATATAGGCAGGGATATACTGACAACGAATTTCTGTTGTTTTACTAAAGAGGATAGTGAGCCGGTTCAATTATATGCAAGACAGCTTGCAAGTAAGCTCCAATTTTTAGGAAACAAGATACTCATACAGCCTAAACTGGATAACTTCTTCATCACAATCGTTGTAAATCCATTTTCTGCATTGTTTTACACCGAAGAGATGTCATTAGCCGGCGAGATTGAATTTTATATTTACGATTCCATAAGGAGGGGGCTAAAGTTTTAAAAAGTACACAAATAGAGTTGTCAATAACTTTTCTTTTAAAAGGTCGCCAATAGCGATCTTTTTTATTTATATTTGTGCCGAGCTTGTAACACAGCTTTGGAGTTTGTGATAAACAGGCTCCAAATCATTAAAACGTTTTACAATGAAAACAAAAGTGTTACAAACTCTAAAACCCAAAGTTGCGTCGTTGGGGTTTACAAAAGAGGAACTTGAAAGTGTCGTTGATACCATATCCGGAACTTTACAAGAAGATGCAACAGAAGAACAGATAAACGCACAAATAGATGCGGTTATACCTTACCTAAAACTTTCCCAGACAGCAGTCACACGAATTGTGAATGCGAAAAAGAAAGAAGAACAACAAAAAGCACCCAAAGCGTCCACCACTACACAGGAAGCTGAAGAGGGGGCAGATCCGGAAGACAAGTTTGAAAAATTATTGAAAGTGATCGAGGCTCAGAACGAGAAGATCGATGCACTTGTCAATAAGGATGTCAAGACTTCAAGGCGTGAAGTTTATGTATCGAAACTGAAAGACCTCCCTGAATTTATTCAGAAGTCAAAGTTGAAAGACTTTGATCGTATGAACTTCAAGGATCAGGAAGATTTTGATTCATTCATTCAGGAAACTGAAACCGATATACCTGTAATCAAACAAGCTATTGCTGATAGCGAGCTTTCGGAAATGGAAAAGCCATTTTTGGGTAAGAAGAACCAGAACGATGAAGAGGCATTCATCGAAATGATGAAGAGCATGAATTCGGAAGAAAAAGAGAAGTAAATTTTTAAAATATTCACTATGCATTACAAAGAAACAGCACAGGCTGGCAACAGCTATCTGCATTTGTGGGATGTTGCGTCCGAGAAAGCTTTCGATGGAGGTTTTCTTTTGACAACCACATCATTCCCGGCAGGTACTGAGATCGTACCGAAAGGGACGTTTCTCAGAGGTGATCTTGTTAATCGTACCGCAGTTCCGGTTAAGACGGTCGTTCTCGCAGCAGCCGTACTTACGACTGACACTGAGGTAAAGATCAAGAAAGGTCACAACCTTATTGCAACCGACAAAATCGGGACCGCTACGGCTTCCGTTACTGTCGGCACCATCGATACATCTGATGATGATTACGATGTTATCACCATTGTAGCAGATGCTCTTGGAGCGCTTGCTGATGGAGCGGTATTGCAGTCGCATGACGCCAGTGGCGTTATCGTGCCTAACGGATTACTTCATCGAGACGTAGAGATCGATGATGAAACACCTTGCTCTATTGTATTCAGGGCAGACGGTATTGTAACAAGCAGACTTCCACAGCCGGTATCGCCCGCTATTGAGACTGCATTGAAGGATTGTCAATTCTTAAACATCTAAGGTATGTTGAACATATTAGAACAAATTCAGAAACCAAAAGCGTTTGATGCATTCATCAACGAAAATATGAAAACGTCTACATACCGTATTGGATGGGATGCTGAAATGGATGTTGAGTACGAAGCATCGAAAACTTATGCAGCTGCGACCGCAGAATATGCCGCAGCCATGCTTGGTACGGTGATCAGCGAGGGTGCTGCAAGACCTAAACGTGATATGCCATCAATTGGAGAATTGAGTGGTACAATCGCC
>JAQWBH010000147.1 GCA_028707405.1 Parabacteroides sp.
CGAAGTTGGGCAACACATGTGTTATAGACATTACATCAATAACTACATTCGAAACCTAGCGCAATTGATTTTCAATTATAACTCATAGAGGGTGAACAAGATATGATGAATGTTTATCGTAATTTACGCACACACAATTATGATATTAATATCTCGGCCAATGAATGGATAGAAATCCTTAGCTTACCTAAAATTCAAGATAATGACAACATGATGTCAGCTCTTGAAAAATGGTATCTGGCACCTGAATACACTGCTTCATGTAAATCTCTAGGAGAACGGTACGGACGAGATCACAACTTTTTCAGCGTGCAGAACCGCAGGCTGGGGCAGTTTGCGGTTAAACATCTTAATCAATTTAGGCTTATAGGTGACAGTGGCAAGGAGACATACTGGGGCGTTGCTTGGATTGAATTAAAAAAAGAAAAGGGAATATATACTGTTAGGCTACGTCCGGAACTTGTCGATGCGATCAAAGCGCTTGGATTATTCGCGCAAGATACAGACGACGCGGTTAATCATTATCTACAGAAACATGACTTAAGTCAAGAGAAGCGATTTGAATTTCTACATGAGAAGTGCGAAAAGCCTACATTATTAAAGCGGACAACGGAATCATATCCTCGTGATCCTATTGCTTCTAAGAGAGCATTATGTCATGCGGAATTTATGTGTGAATTTGATGCTTCACACGATACATTCCCAAGGATGATTGATGGACTTCCATATATGGAAACACATCATCTTATACCATTGAAGTATGCGGATCGTTTCAATATATCGATTGATGTGCCAGAAAACATAGTATGCCTATGTAGCACCTGTCATAATCGTATCCATTATGGCCGAAATAGGAAGGAGCTGATTGAATATCTCTGGTCTCTGCGCAAAAACGATTTGGATGAGGTCGGAATAAATATTGATTTATCAGAGATAATACGTTTCTATCTGATATAAATCTCATGGTCAGTAAGATTTTGAGCAAAACCGGAAGTCGATCTGATTAGGTTAATTAAAAAAATTTCAAAAAGGACGGTTGTCATACAATTGGATTGGAGGAATTTCATGTTTGATGAATACAGGATGAAGACGCAAATTTCACAATATACTTTTGAGCTCGTTCGTAAGCATCAATTACCTTTAAACCAATGGGAATTGCCTTATTATTTAAATCTTATATCGAGTAATTATTATAAGCTTGATATTATTGAGACCATTGCATTAGCCCTTAACAAAGGAGTTAGCCCCAAGAACATAGTAATTTTTAATGACTCATTTTCACCAACATTTGATTATTACTTAAAAGGGCTGGCTATTGATCACAATCTACATATTCTGTTATGGGTTGGAAATCCGCACTCATTATATCCTAATAAAAAGGTATTATTTCTTTCCCAAGTTTTTCATCTATTTCGAGAGCTAAATGGGATTATCAATTATGAGAGAGGTAGAAAGTTTGGACTGGTTTTGGATTCAAAGTATTTCAAACAAGCATGCAAAATAGTGTATAACTCTCCTTCGTTAGATTCATTAAGAGAAGTGTATGGCATATTAGGGAATCATGCGGTCGGGTATGTTGAATCCAATAAATCACATAGGGAAATAAGCGATTTGGTATCAAATATGCCACTCACTGAAGAGCAAGTCTCTGAAATAACTATTAATGAACCCTTTGATCGAAAGTCAATGTTGGAATCCAGTGAACTACCAGGCATTGTACGAAACCACACATCTCGTTTCTTCGACATACTTACTGAGGAAATGCGCCCGATGGTAGGAATAATAGATGAAGCGGGGCATCTTGAAATACTTGGAAAAGCTCATATTGATAAAAATTACTCAAATTGGGCCACGTTGGATTATATTCGTATTTCACATGAGAGTCCTACTGAAATCATCGCTGTTGCTTCTTCACTTATACTACTAATTGTTTATGCTGCTACTTATGTTGAAAAAGAGGAGAAAATCAAATTATTGAAAGAACAACAAAAAACCGAAATTGAGCGGAGACGGGGTATTGAACTTGAAAATGCTAAGAAAATAGCGGAAATACTTAGATGTAATTTGAACATGGAAAAGAGTGAAATTAGTCATCTCACATATCCGCATTTAGGAACAAAACTCAGCGATAGTCAATGTGATATTGTTGCATCCAGTGCGGAAATGATGAATAAATCGAAAATGCTTGTGCACAAAGTTGATATTAAAGTATAGATTTGAAAAGCAGAATCTCTAAGTGGGAACTAACGCACCAGAGCCTAACGCTTCAGAAATACGAGGTGACACGCTTCTATACCCTGTATCTAGCATCTCAACAATCCGTAACCCGATGCGCATCCTGAGCAAGTGCCTGAGACTATCCGAAGGATCATGTAGATTTGCTTTGGATGCGCGGCAGGCAGAAGTGGCCTGGCGTAGTATGGCAAAAGGAAGTGTTCCAGGGTCAAGGATCGCAGCCGACAGGCTATATTATAATGTAAGCGGCGGGGTTCGATGAGCTCCGCTTCCACCAGCTTAAGGCAATACTTTATTTCGGTTACTTTTTTGGCACCTATTCTTGGTTCTCCCGGTCATGTCTATTAACTATTCCGCTTCTATGTGGAAGGGGATAGGGTTTTAGAAGATACCAACTTCCGATTATCCATTAGATTTCGTGAAAACTTTTTAGCACTTTTCAGTCCCTCCAGTTGTGAATATATAAGATAGAGCACTCAGATTAGGCTAGTAATTGGAATGCGAAAGGTGCAGTTTAACTAAAAAATAGAAGCTTGAAATGACCAGGGGACGGGGTTGTTGTTACCATTGAGACACTTCTTATTATAAATTCGCATTAGGCTAATAATCGGCAGTTCATGTAATAGATGTTTTAGCAATAATAGGAAGTTGCATGCTTAGTAATGGTAGCAATGATTTGCCATGGCAGTGCAGGTTTTGGGCGACAACCAGTTTCGGGCTATCGCTAGGGAAACTGCCGACAAGGTTAGAAAGAATGCGCAATTGACTTTGCTATCAAGGAAACCGCCCGCGCCCGGATTATGGTTATCATTCGCAGGATACTCAATAAATACGGCTACCCGCCCGACAAACAGCCTGCGGCGATAGATTTTGTTATGAAGCAGGCAGATGTGTGGACAGTGGTAAAATAACGCGGTTCTAGCGAGCAAAGGAGATTGTATGAGCAGAATCAGCAGCAATTTCCGAAATCTACAAGATGCTGTCATACGACACTCAGAAGCAGACGAGTGGTATTCAGCGGTAAATGAGTGGATTATTAATGATGTTGAAGAGGACGAAACGCTTACGGAGTCCTGCGTCTGTGGGAAAGAAAAACTCCACTATCTCTTTACAATTCGCAATATACTCAATGGGAACATACTGTATCCGATAGGCAGTTCGTGCATCAGAAGGTTTGAAAGGGATGACCTTGACGAGGAAGTAGACCTAAAGGTACAGCTTTTCGAACTACTTCATGCTATTGAGCAAAATGAGTTTATTGTTTTGTCATCGGACTTTTTCTCTCGTAAGCTGCTGAAATACCTGTATGATCTGGGAGCATTTATAGGGAGTGAATATAACAATTATGACCCGTTTAGAGATTATCAGTTTATGCTGGACATGTTCAACAAACGAATGCGGACGCAAAGGCAGGAGAAAAAAGCGACTGCAATCATAATGAGTTCTATTCGTCCGTTTTTGCGGAGAATGCTTCGAGATAAAATCCGCTGAGAGCTATTCCTCTTGGGGTCGTTGCCTGTGATGCAGGGAGTTTGTAAGCCAAATAATACGTGAGGGGGCTAGGTTATGCCGTCGACCATCGCAGAGATAAAGCTCAAAAATTATAAGCGATTCAGGGATTACACCATAATGCCTAATCCACGGGTTAACATCTTGGTTGGCGATAACGAGGTGGGTAAAAGCAGTGTCCTTGAGGCGATAGACTTGGTTTCGAGCGGCAACGTGCGTAAAGTCGAATCGATAGGGATAGATAAACTTCTTAGTATTGAGGCGGTTAACGCTTTTAATGATGGTACGCGGTCATACGACAATCTACCCGTATTGACCATTGAGCTATATTTGAGCGGCGATTTTGATCATACGATAAATGGTCGGAATAATAGCAAGGGTATAGTCTGTGATGGAATAAGGCTGGTGTGTGCGCCAAATCAAGATTTCCAGACAGCTATAACCGAATCCCTGCAAGAACAGACGGACTATTTCCCTTACGACTATTATTCTGTTCGGTTCTCAACTTTTGCCGATGAGGGCTATAACGGTTATAAAAAGCAATTACGGAGCATTTTAATCGACAGCTCTAATATGAATTCGGATTATGCGACAAGTGATTTTATAAGGCGGATGTATAGCCAATACACCGAAGATGACATTAAGGAAAGGGCGGTGCACAAGGGTAAGTATAGGCAACTAAAAACCCGTTTTCGTACAGATAGTCTTGATGCCCTTAACAGACGTATCCCGGCTGACAAGAACTATGCGTTTGGTTTGAAGCCCAGTTCTGTTTATGGGCTTGAAAGTGATTTAATGATATACGAGGACGATATCGGCATAGATAGTAAAGGCACAGGAAAACAGGTGTTTATCAAAACCGACTTCGCTCTGGAGCGGTCGGGGACGAATGTCGATGTCGTGCTAATTGAAGAACCTGAGAATCATTTAAGCCATGTAAATTTGCGAAAGCTAATCCAGCGTGTTTCTGAAACCCAGAGCGGCCAGTTGTTTGTTGCTACTCATAGCAGCATGATCAGCACTCGTTTGGAGTTGCAGAACTTGCTTATTATGCATGTTGAAAATACAGGTTCCCCCATTCCTCTCAGCGGCTTAAGCACGGATACTGCAAAATACTTTATGAAGGCTCCGGTTGCGGGGATTCTCGAATTTGTTATTTCGAGCAAGGCGATTTTAGTCGAGGGGCCGTCCGAATATATGCTTTTTGAGAAATTCTATGCATCGGTGGCCGGAAATAAGCCAGAAGCAGATGGGGTACATATTATTGACGTGCATGGGCTGAGTTTCAAAAGATACCTCGAAATAGCACAGTTGTTAGGTAACAAGGTTGCGGTTATCACTGACAACGATAAAAACGCGCAGAAGAACTGTGTCGAGAAATACTCGGGGTTTAGGGCGGCGAACATTGAAGTTTTTTACGAGGCAGAAGAGGCCAAGTATACATTTGAAGTAGTTTTATATGGCGATAACGGGACGCTGTGCGATACCCTCTTTGGTGACGATGCGCTGAATTATATGCTAACTAACAAGACGGAGTCAGCATATTCGCTATTGGGGCAGGACGAAGCCATCGCTGTCCCTGACTATATTCGGAGAGCGATAGTATGGATAAAAGGATAGTTTTCGCCGTTGCAGGATCAGGCAAGACAACTCATATAGTAGATAACTTGTCCGCCGATAAACGTTCGCTCATTGTAACCTATACACATGGGAATTGTGATAACCTGCACAAGAAGATAACTAAGAAGTTTGGCGGCAAATGGCCTGAGAACATAACTCTATTAACCTATTTTACTTTTCTTTATCGGTTTTGTTATAAGCCGTTTTTATCTGATGAATATAAAACGAATGGTGTGATATATGAGCGTAATAGCAACAAGTTTGCCCGGCAGACTGACCTTAGTTACTACATGACAAGAAATCGGTATCTATACAGTAACCGTTTGGGCTTTTTCATGGAGCAAAGCGGGATTGTTGATGAGTTAAGAGATCGTATTAAAAAGTATTTTGATGAGTTTGTGATTGATGAGGTTCAAGATATTGCTGGGCGTGATTTTGGTTTTTTGGAAAGCTTAATGGAGACTGACGTAAACATGCTATTCGTCGGAGATTTTTATCAGCACACATTTGATACGAGTCGTGATGGTAATGTTAATAAGACTCTCTTTGATGATAGAGCCGCTTATGAAACTCGCTTTACCCGGAAAGGATTCGTGTCGGACAATACGACACTGACAAATAGCTGGCGTTGCAGCCGGAATGTCTGTGACTATATTCGACAAAATCTTGGCATTGCAATATCCTCTCATCGAAGTGCAGAGGAAAACACCTTGATTGAGTATATTACTGACGCTGAGCAGATCGCTGCCATTCTTGAAGATAAGCAGATCATTAAACTCCATTACCAAAACGGCGCAAAAGCTGGTCTGGGTCATAAAAATTGGGGCGAGTCAAAGGGGGAGGATCACCATCAGGATGTCTGTGTGCTGCTTAACGGAACGACTGCGAGTAAAAGAGCCGTAGGTAAATTAAATGAGCTTGCTGCGTCCACTAAGAACAAGCTATATGTGGCGCTAACTCGTGCTAGGGGCAATGTGTTTCTTGTGGATGAGTGAAAATGACTGGCGAGCCCATACACTTAAAATATCCTTCCGATAAGTAGCGCTCATCTTATTAGCCGAGGGGAGATAGTCGAATGTCACTAAAAATCGAAGATGTATTGCAAAAGCTTACGTTGCCTAAAAGGTATTTTGATAACGACTTCGTTATATATGAAAAGTTAAAAGATGAGGCAAGAACCTTTATCTCGCTGCTTGAGCAATGTGATGGTAAGGAGTTTGATACTGATGGCGAGGCAGCTATCAGCGGGCGGATGCCTGATATATTGGGCGTGGCGCGAAAGAACATCGAATTGCTTCTTGAAGCTGTGGAATATTACGAAAATGCTGACCACAAGGCTGCTCAAGAAGCCTTTGACGATTTGATGGAGCTGATGAAGGATGATGTTTTTATCAGTACGATTGATGATTTTGTTCGACTAGTTTTTGATGGAAAGACGTACTGGCCTAGTTTTCGGATAACGCGGGGGAGCAGATATTACAGGGTACGCGCCGCTGATTACGAATCGTCTAGCATTTTAGAAAATGCTGATGAGCTATTTCATCTTCCGCTTTCAAAGCGGGCAAATGCAAATAATGAGCGCTTTAGTATAGCTGGTTTTCCAAGTCTTTATTTGTCTACAATGCTGCCTTTGGCATGGCAGGAGAGCGGATATCCGCAGAAATACTATTATTCGGAGTTTCAGTATGAGCGTGGTGACAAGCCGGAAAATCAACTATGGTTTCTTTCCTTGTATTCGCCGGATGAAATATGTAATTGGGGAGGAACGGTGAAATACAATAACTTCAATCTTTGGCTTGAGGTTATTGATAGATATTTGAAATGCTATCCTCTGGTACTGGCTTGCTCTTTTGTGAATCAGAGCGGAAAAGTGCCGTATAAACAGGAATATATTGTGCCGCAAATGTTGATGCAGTGGGTGCGGCGTAATAATTCGTTGGTTCAGGGTATTACGTATTTTACTTGCGTTGATCTCAGCTCGCAGCGAAGCCGATGGTGCGCGTATAACATTGCTATGCCTACGGCAGTGCCCTATGATGACAAGGGGTATAGTAGTCTTTTGAGAGAGAAGTTTTGCTGGGCGATGCCCCTATTTTATACTGTGCCGATAGTGGACAGGGGGCGCAATCAAGTCGACAGAGGGACTGTGTACAACTTTTTAAGCGATTTAGGTAGCGCAATGAGGACGCAGCGTTTTCCAAGCAAGCTGCATACTAAAATGATTGAGATGCTGGGAGCTTCTGGCTGTTTTTTGAGTCTGTTGGAGGATGGAGATACTGTTGGGATGGAGTTGGCGTTACATATTCTGAATTCTATCAGGAGTAATTGTGACTTGGTGCGTGTTCGGAATATCGAGGGGTATCTGGAGGAATTGTCAAAGGAGGCGGTTCATCCTCTTGAAGAGCTGACAGGGGAATGTGCCGATTTATATAAAAGTCTGTATAGTAAGTTTGTTGGAAATGACAAGGCTAACGAGAGCATAGGGACGCTGATTCATAAGTATATTGATTTTTGCTGGAATGACTTGCATCCGCATTCAAATGTGGAGATTGTTTACTCTGATGAGGCGGATATTATTGAGCCTTTACGGTGGTTGCGGGAAAATCATATACTGCGGTGGACTCGGAAAATAGACACGATTGAAAACCCCGTTGAGTTTATTAAGGGTATTGCGAAAAAGGCGGCAGTTGATGTTCAGGAGCTTTTTGATGAGCCTGTTGGGGATGATGATTGGCTAAAGGCGAACATCGGGGCAATTAAGACGCCGGTTTTTATAAAGCATAACAGTGTTAGTATTTATTCTCCGGACGGAACTGCCTCAGAAGAGTTTGTCCACATAGGATTTGATAAAAACATTTTAAGTACAAAATTGAAGCTCAACAAAAAATTGAAGCTCAACAAATAGAAGCAGAAGTCTTTGTTGGCACTCAACTATTCTTTTGAAGGGAAAATTGCCAGTTTCCAAACAGCCAACTTCGCTTAATCCATATTTAATACTGCACGTTCAGTAAAAAATGCGTTTTAACGAGAACCCCCTACATCCATTCACTTTGATTATTCTGTACGTATAAATGTAAAAAACTATTTACATTTATATTTTGTTAAGTTACAATGAAAATGTAAAATATCTTTTACATTGAAAGGGTGGTTATTTTGGACGACTTTCGAAAGATGGACGAAATGGAAATGAGCATCAACCTGAAGGCTATTAAATCAGCATGGCTTTTTGGTATTCTGTTTTTGCTAGTGTGGGTCGCATATGATTGGATAAAAACGGATATGCTCAACGTAGCATTTATCCTTATGACATCACAATTAATTATCTATTGGATAGTTACACTATTTTTAAAATGGAAGTTCGGTAAAGATGAAGAATAATATAAAAGAGCTAAGAAAAGCCCTTGGCTATAGACAAGAGGACCTTGCAGCCTGTCTTGGTGTTACAAGACAAACGATAAATGCTATCGAAAACCAAAAGTATAATCCAACCTTGGAATTAGCAATGAAATTGGCAAAATTATTGGGCACTAACGTTGAAGAACTTTTTATTCTGGATAAATGAAAGATAGCTCTTTTCATAAGGTCAAAGGTATTTTGGTAAATTGGAATTATGCTGCGTAGTTCAAGAAATTATGTGCAGCAAGGAATTTTTACACTAAGATCATCTTGCTTAATAGGCTTTTATCGCTGTAATAATAGCTAGGATGCAAAATATTGCACCTAAAATCCAACCAGTTAATGGAGCATAGGTAAAAACTGTTTTGGCTGCTTGCCCAAAAATGAGTGATGCACTCATGAGCAAACAAAATAAAACGGTCCATTTTTGATATTTACTCAAACGTAAGACCTCCGATTATTGTTTATTCCTGGTAATGCCAATGGCAAAATACGTCACTAAGTTAAAGGTCAAACATCTTTATGGTAATTAAAAAACCGATTGCCCCTCCTATTAACCAAATAATAAAAAATGTTATCAAATGTTCAATATCAGTATGGCCGGTGATTAAATACTTCCCAATTCCATACAACACAGTTCCCAATAAACCGCCTAAGGCTATAAGTGAAAATCTTTTAAGGTTATTATTTGAATTTGCCGATTTCTTCATAGAGAAATTGCTTACCTCCAACAATTATTATTTGTGGTTATATTATACATCAAAGTTGATGGAGAAGAAATTTTATGACATATTCCAAATAGAAGGTGCAACTTGCCTGGTGAAATGTCAATTAATCGGCATAGAAGCTGCCCGATGTAGTATTATTGAATTTTATTGCTATAACCAGCAAATAAAAAACTTTATTAAACATGGGGATGGGTTAGCATTATGAGAAAATTAGTTATTATATTGCTCTTATTTATAATCACTATATTAAACGCTTGTTCGAATGTCCGCGAATCTAATAATTTTGAAGACTCCCAGCAACCACTTACCAAGACTCAGATTAACGAAATTATCACAGCCGCAACTGAATCTGCTATAGTAGATGTTGATTTTTCCCAAATTTTAAAACCTAATCCGGTTCAACAAACAGAAATTAATGAAAGAATGCACTGTCTCGGTGAGAAGCTAAAGGGAAAGGTTACGATTGAGAATAGAAATATTGTTGTTGCTCGGGTTAACGGAGAAACTATTACGGCCTCAAATTGGTATTGGGAAAAGATTAATAAAATCCTACAGGCGGAATTTAACAATAAGAATATTCCTTCTGATGCAGAAATACTGAATGATTTAATAGAGACCAAAGTGATAAGCAGTACTGCAAGAAGCCTGGGAATATATCCTCCTGAGGCTCAGATTAAGGCTTATATAGCAGACCAGCAAAAATGTATGGAAATTTTAAAACCGGAAGAAATTGCTATTCTAATACAGGCCTGGGGCATTTCAGAGGAAGATTATTTCTTATTAGTGGAAAATCGCTTTGCTGACAGCCTGGCTAAAATCAATTGGGGTGTCTACCTGCAAAAATATGAGGATGAGGCGCAGGAGGATGAGCAGGGGTATGTTGCAAAGAGTTTCTCTAGGATTGGTGATGATAGAATAAAGCCACTCTTAGAGAAAGCGCAAGTTGAGGTTACTTCGGAAGGGTGCCAATTGGGGATAAGTTATTAAAATCAAATCATAGATACGAATTAAGCCTAGGAGTTATTATTCACTATTTATTTTGGGTACTGTACTTACCGATCGGGATTTGCCATCCGATCCGCCGACAAACTGATTTATTACACCAGTGCCAGTTCCAGCTTAATCTTGCGTTTTTTCCAGTCGGGCATTACTTGGTCCAATTGGCGGTAAAATCCGGGGCCGTGGTTGTGATGTTTCAAGTGACACAATTCGTGAGTAACGA
>JAQWBH010000148.1 GCA_028707405.1 Parabacteroides sp.
ATGTACGCTGATCGGCAACAAACGCAATAGCAATGCCCACACTAAATACGTCCGGATAGCGGAACATGCAGTTCAGGGTCTGGCTTCCACCACCGCTCCAACCGGTGATTCCAATGCGGTTTGTATCGATAAACGGATAGCGGCGGGCCATATCTTGTATGCCATGAGCTTGATCTTTTGAAGCAAAAGTCCCCACTTCACCATAAATGCATTTGCGCCATTCGCGACCGCGAGGGGTATTTGCACCTCTGTTGTCAATGCTTACAACAATATAGCCCTGGTTGGCCATGTATTGATCCCATAAATCACCGCCGCCCCAAACGTCTTGTACGGTAGAACTGGCAGGTTCGCCATAAACATCAACGATGACGGGATATTTTTTTGAAGCATCGAATCCGACAGGTTTGATCATCCAGGCATCCAGTTCTATATTGCCGGAGGTCACTTTGACGAACTCTTTTGGATTCAGCTCCAGTGCAGCATACTGCGCTTTGGCTTTGGCATTGTCTTCAATTACACGTACAGTCTGGTATTTTGGAAATGCAACCATATCAATAACAGGAGGTGTTGCTGCATTGCTGTATGTATGAACAGCCCATTTGCCTGTCGGCGACATATTATAGCGGTGCTGTCCGGGCTGATTCATCGGACTGAGACGTTTTGCGTCGCCTTTACCAAACAGTTCGGCTGAGTAAAGATAACGCTGGTTAAAATTATCGGGCGATGCAATGAAATAGACTAACCCTTTCTGTATATCTGTTCCGACCGGTTCGATATAATCGAAGTTCCCTTTTGTGATAGGTTGAATATCCTTGCCGTTTCTACTGACGCGGTATAGATGACGCCAGCCGCTGCGTTCGCTTTCCCAGGTGAAATAACTGTTATTCTTCAACCACTGAATGTTATCATTAGTTTCAAGCCAGGCGGCATCCGTATCGGTAAAGATATTTTTAGGTTCCGCGCTTCCGATCGTGGCAATCCATACTTTGTTTGTATTCTGTGGACGATTCAGCTGTTGGATGAATAACTCGTTGCTTGCCGGAATAAATTCCATACGGGGAATATAGTTGTTTCTCGGATCACCTGGAATATTAATCCATGTTGTAGCCCCACCATCCGCTGATACGTATCCTACTTTTACAGCTGAATTACTGAAGCCGGCTTTCGGATAGGGAAAATGCTTGACGGTAGGATAAATAGAATCAACATTGTCGATGATGTCGAACACTCCGGTTCCTTTGGTATTGCTTTGCCAATAAGCAATATACTTGCCGTCTGGACTCCAGCGGAAGCCATCGCGGCAGCCGAATTCTTCTTCGTAGACCCAATCGAAAGTACCGTTGATAATCGTTTCGCTTCCATCATCTGTAATCCGATTGATCTTTCCAGAAGCAATATCTTCGATATAAAGATTATTGTTTGAAACATAAGCTACGCGTGTTCCATCGGGAGAGAACTTGGCGAACATCAACGATGATTCGGGAAGTCCTTTGCCTAGCTGGCTAAAGGTTCCGCTTTTGAGTGTGAGTACCCAGTAATCGCCGCGCGTATCATAACGCCAAACACGCTGAGTGTTGGTATAAACCAATACTTTACTATTGTCGGAACTCCAGGAAATACTTCTCACCGGAACAGGTTTGTTTGTGGCTTTGTTGACAAACATTGATGCCGGGATCATTACTTCACGCTTGTTGTCTTTTGCACTGTAGGCAACGATATCCATACCGCCCGTTTGTTCGTTTCGCTCCATGCGGCTGTAGCGTTCTCCGTCTTTTAGCCATGTCATGGCTCCAATTCCTTTGGTCTGTATTATACGGCCGTTGACAACGCTTTCCAGATCTAACTTCTGCTGCGCTGTACAGATGCTGCTGCCAAAAAGTACAATGGAAGCAGCCAAAAATAGTTTGTTGAGTTTCATATATTGAGATTGAGATTCATTTTTCTCTACAAAAATAGAAAATAAAAATAGAATAGGCTCATCTATTTTGCGATGAAATAAGAAAACGGATTGATTTAAAAAAGGAAGAAAGAAATTATTTCTGTTCTTGGACTTTGAAAATGGCTTCTGATATAGATAACGCAACAGATATTTTTTATCTTTGCAAAACAATAATTAGTAAATAATTCATATGAAAAAACAAATTTTATTATGTCTTACTGCACTGGTAGGGCCTTATGTTTGGGCTGTGCAGCCTGATTCTCCAAGCAAATTTAAGGATAAAGTGCTTGTGGATAATATCCGTATCATTGTGCAGGATGGGGGTAAAACTCTGGGCTACTCAACGAAGTCTGGAATAAAAATTTTAACTGTAGATGGTTTTGCATTCAAAGACTTGAATCGCGATGGAAGATTGGATAAATATGAAGATTGGCGTTTGCCTTATGAAGAACGCGCCAAAGATTTGGCTCATCAGCTTTCTATTGATGAAATTGCAGGTCTGATGCTTTATAGCTCTCATCAATCAATCCCGGCTGTTTCGGGTGGTATGGGTGCTTCAACATATAATGGGAAGAGTTTTGAGGAGAGTGGCGCTCATGCTTATGATTTGACTGATGCTCAGAAAAATTTTCTTTCTAAAGACAACGTCCGACATGTGTTGGTGACAAAGGTTGAGAGTCCATCGGTAGCAGCTCGTTGGAATAATAATGTACAAGAACTGACAGAAGGAACGGGTCATGGCATTCCTGTAAATAACAGTTCGGATCCGCGCAATGGTACGACGGCAACAACCGAGTATAATTTGGGAGCCGGAGGTTCCATCTCTCTTTGGCCCGGGCAGTTAGGTTTGGCTGCAACGTTCGATCCGTCTATTGTTAAGAATTTTGGTGATATAGCTTCACGTGAATATAGAGCATTAGGTATAGCAACAGCTCTTTCTCCACAAATTGATTTGGCTACCGAGCCCCGTTGGTCTCGTGTCAATGGCACTTTTGGTGAAGACCCTCAGTTGGCTGTAGATATGGCACGGGCTTATTGTGACGGGTTCCAATCTTCTTCTGATAATGGAGGTGACTGGGGTATGTTCAGTGTAAATGCCATGGTAAAACATTGGCCGGGAGGAGGACCGGAAGAAGGCGGACGTGATGCGCATTTTGGCTATGGAAAATATGCTGTTTACCCCGGTAATAATTTTGAAACACTTTTGAAAACATTTACAGAAGGGGCCTTTAAATTAGATGGTTCTACTAAGTCGGCTTCGGCTGTTATGCCTTATTATACAATTTCTTATAACCAGAATGGAGGTTCCGGTTCGAACAGAGGTAATGGTTATAATCGCTATCTGATAACCGATTTACTTCGTGGCGTTTATCATTATGAGGGTGTTATATGTACGGATTGGGGCATTACTAGTGATGTGACTGATCCTGCTAATTTTGAAGGGAAATGTTGGGGTGCAGAGAATCTCAGCATAGCTCAACGCCATTATGAAATAATTAAGGCCGGAGTTGATCAGTTTGGTGGAAATAATGATAAAGGTCCTGTTTTGAAAGCTTACCAGATGGGTGTTGATGAATATGGAGAAAAAGTAATGCGCGAAAGGTTTGAGCAGTCGGCGGTAAGGTTGTTGACTAATATTCTTCGTGTGGGATTATTTGAAAATCCTTATCTTGATCCGGTAGTGAGTCAGAAAATTGTAGGGTGTCCTGAATTTATGAAGGCCGGCTATGAAGCTCAACTTAAGTCTATTGTTTTACTGAAGAATAAAGCAAATGTTCTTCCGATAAAAGCAAAAAAGAAAGTATATGTACCGAAGCGTTTCTATAAGGGAATGGCGGATTGGTTCGGCCATACTGTTCCTGATCGCTGGGATTATCCTGTAAAGTTATCTACGATCAGTAAGTATTATACTGTAGTTGATTCTCCGGATAAAGCTGATTTTGCTATTGTTTTTATTGAATCTCCAAATGGCGGAACCGGATATAGTAAAGATGATCGTGCAAATGGTGGAAACGGCTATGTTCCGATTAGTTTGCAGTATAATGATTATAGGGCAACGACTGCCCGTGATGTAAGTATCGCCGGCGGCGATCCATTTGAGAAATCTGTTAACCGTTCATATAAGAATAAATCGATTGTCACTACTAATAAGTCGGACCTCCAACTTGTATTGAATACCAAAGAGGCGATGAAAGGTAAACCAGTCATTGTATCGATCACGTTAATGAAACCGTGCGTTGTCTCCGAATTCGAGCAGGCTGCCGACGCTATTGTGGTAAATTATGAGACCCAGGGGCAGGCAATAATGGATATTATTAAAGGGAAGGTTGAGCCGAGTGGATTACTTCCCATGCAGATGCCAGCAAATATGGAAACTGTTGAAAAACAATTTGAAGATGTTCCTCGTGATATGGATTGCTATAAAGATAGTGAGGGGCATGTATATGATTTTGGGTTTGGGATGAATTGGAAAGGCGTTATTGAAGATGCTCGTGTGCAAAAGTACACCGGAAAATAGAAATGCATATTATAAATAGTAAAAAGGCTGATCTTTCACAAGATTAGCCTTTTTGATTCAAAATTATAGAAAAATTATATTTAGGATAATAAAATCATTCTTCTGTCTGAGTCGCCTCATAAGCCTTCAGTAACTTATCCTGAACGTCGGTAGGAACAAGTTCATAACTTGCAAATTTCATTATGAATGAAGCACGTCCTCCCGTGATTGAACTCAATGATGTTGAATAGCTGGACATCTCTTTCAGCGGTACTTTGGCCATCAGTTTCTGATACCCTTTTTCGCTAGTCATACCCATAATTATTGAGCGGCGTCCTTGCAAGTCACTCATGACATCACCTAGATAATCGGCAGGAACAGAGACCTCAATATCGAATACAGGCTCCAGAATCTTTGGGCCTGCGTTTTTGAATGCGGTGCTGAAAGCATTACGTCCTGCAAGCATGAAAGAAACTTCATTACTGTCAACCGGATGCATTTTCCCATCATATACGATGACACGTACGTCACGTGCGTAAGATCCGGTAAGCGGTCCTTGTTCCATTCTTCCCATGATACCTTTCAGGATAGCAGGCATAAAACGAGCATCGATAGCACCTCCTACAATACTGTTGATAAATACCAGTTTACCTCCCCATTCCAGATCAATCACCTGCGTATCGCGAACACTGATCTTATATTCTTGTCCACCGAAACGATAAATATCAGGATTAGGCATTCCTTCGTAATAAGGTTCGACAATCAAGTGAACTTCCCCAAACTGTCCGGCACCACCGGATTGTTTCTTGTGACGATAATCTGCACGAGCCGCTTTTGTAATGGTTTCACGATACGGAATCTTTGGTTCCAGAAATTCAATAGGTACTTTATCGTTGTTTTCAATACGCCACTTTAATGTGCGGAGATGAAATTCTCCCTGACCGGAAATGATAGTCTGCTTTAATTCTTTCGATTGCTCAATAACCCATGTTGGATCTTCTTCACGCATACGTATCAGGATTTCCATCATTTTCTCCGAATCGGCTTCATTTATAGGCTTTATGGCGCGACGATACTTTGGATCCGGGTATTTGATAAAGTTAAATTTATAATCGCAACCTTTACCATTCAGCGTATTGCCGCGACGCAAGTCTTTTAGTTTGACTGTGGCGCCAATGTCACCGGCAATCATTTCTTCTACTTCTGTACGTGTTTGTCCAGCTACGGTAAAGAGTTGGGCAATACGTTCTTTTGAGCCACGGTCGGCATTTAGCAGGTCGTCGCCCTCCTTTATTTTTCCACTGATTACTTTGAAATATGAAACTTGTCCGATATGAGGTTCCATCGTTGTTTTGAAGAAGAATACACTGGCAGGACCATTTGGAGCGGGTGTCACTTCTTCTCCTTCGGTTGTTACCGGACGAGGCATTTTATCGGTACAGGGCACTACATTCCCTAGAAATTCCATTGTACGACGGACGCACATGTCCCGGCCGGCACAGACACAAAATACAGGGAACATTCCACGTGTGATTAATCCGGCACGGATACCGGCGCGCATATCATCTTCCGAAAGTGAACCTTCTTCAAAAAACTTTTCCATTAAAGCATCATCATGTTCAGCTGCCGCTTCAATAAGTGCCTTATGTAATTCCATGGCTTTATCGGATTCGCTTGCAGGAATATCAAGAACTTCCGGAACGCCGCCTTCAGGCTGCCAACGATACATCTTCATCTTTAAGACGTCAATGACTGCATTAAAAGAAGCACCGACAGAAATAGGATATTGGATCTCAATTATTTTCCCTCCATATTGATCTTTAAGTTGAGCAATAGTTCCGTCGAAGTCGGCTTTTTCTTGATCTAATTGGTTTACAATGAAAATTACAGGTTTATGAAACTGCTCCGTATAACGGAATTGATTTATTGTTCCTACTTCAACACCATATTGTGCATTCAGAACCATCAATGCGGTATCTGTTACGTTTAAAGCCGAAACCGCACCGCCAATAAAATCGTCGGAACCCGGGCAATCAATGAAATTTAATTTCTTGTCTTGCCACTCAACACTGAAAACGGTTGAGAAAACTGAGTATCCGTACTCCTTCTCAACCGGGAAATAATCGCAAACCGTGTTTCCTGCAGCAACAGTTCCGCGACGTTTTATAACTCCACCCTCGAAAAGCATAGCTTCAGCGAGAGTGGTTTTCCCAGAGCCAGAACTTCCCAGTATAGAGATGTTCTTAATTTCGTTCGTTTGATAAACCTTCATGATATGTTCTTACTTTAGTTTTTAACAATAAAGATTAACTGTGAACCTTTTATTCACGTGGCGCAAATTAGAAATTGTTAATGGAATAAACAATTATCCATTTATGTTTGAGAACAATGTTGTGTAACATGTATGTCAGAACAAGCATAAATGCAGCGGTTAGAGTTTTTATAACCGATGTTAATTTATTCTCGACTTATCAGATAAAAGAAGTATTATCAGACGAAACAGAAAAACAAAGAACAAAAGTACAAAAATCTTTTGTACTTTTGCAGACATTAAATTCTCAAGAGTTTAGTACTTCTGTTAGGTAATGAAGACGAAATGAAAAAGAAGAGCAATCCGATATACGAACGTAATACGCTGGAATTTGTTACAGTGGCTTTGGAGTATTGTGCTTTTGTGGTGCATGCTCCCGAATCTGGATTATTTGATTTTGTAGATAAGTCTATTAAGATTTTACCTCTATTGTATTTGAAAGCAACTCTTTTGCCAGAGTTAGAGGAAGATGAAGATGTGGATTTAGAGTTTTCGGTGACAGAGGAAGACTACGAGACTATTCGTTCAGGTTTGTCGGTACTACTTGGAGAAAGAGACTCATTTTTGGATACATTTCATTCGGATATGCAATATAGTGATACGCCTATAGCTGCTACAATTTCGGAAAATTTAGCCGATGTTTATCAAGATATTGAAAATTTTATTTCTCTTTACAGAGAAGGGAACGAAGAAGTAATGCATGCCTCGATTGTCAAGTGTTATACCAATTTTAGAGAATTTTGGGGGCAAAAATTATTAAATGCATTGAAAGCTCTTCACACCGTGCGATATAATGATGAGGATGGCATACGAAGTGGCGATAAGGCATGATAAAAGAATACATGATACAAGAATATATAGAATCGATAACGAAAGAGGAAATAGCTCGGTTTCCTGTAGAAGAATTTTTAGGGCGCATTATTGTGATTGATACAGAGGAGGATGCAGGGAAGGCCGTCTCATATCTTTATAAATTTCCACTTGTCGGTTTTGATACGGAGACTCGTCCTAGTTTCAGAAAAGGACAACATAACAAGATTTCGCTGATGCAGATATCAACGGTTGATGTATGTTTTTTATTTCGATTGAATCGTATAGGAATTCCTAATGTACTGAAGAATTTTTTAGGTGGTGCTCAGGTAATGAAGATAGGATTATCTTTGCGTGATGATTTTGGAGCAATGCGTAAACGGACGGAAATAGAGCCGGCCAATTTTGTTGATTTGCAGAATATAGTAGGAGCTTATGGTATCAAGGAATCCAGTCTGCAAAAAATATACGCAATTATGTTTAATAGGAAAATATCAAAAGGACAACGTCTAACAAATTGGGATGCAGAGATCCTGACCGATGCGCAACAGAAGTATGCAGCATTGGATGCGTGGGCTTGTCTGAAAATATATAACCAACTGAAAGAAGGCCATGAATTATTGTAAAGTATTTCTCAAACCCAAAAAAGAAGAATCGCTGTTAAGATTTCATCCGTGGGTGTTTTCGGGCGCGATTCAATCGATTGATGGTCAACCGAAAGAGGGTGATTTAGTTGAAGTATATGGCTTCGGTAAGCAATTTTTGGGAATTGGTCATTATCAGATAGGCAGTATTACTGTACGGATTCTTTCTTTCAGTCAGGTGGATATTGACGCTGCTTTTTGGGAAGAACGCGTTCGGCGTGCTTATCAGATGCGTCAGGCTCTTCACCTCGTTAAGGCAAACAATAATAATACCTATCGACTTATTTATGGAGAAGGGGATAATCTTCCGGGACTTGTTGTTGATATTTATGCTCATACGGCCGTTATGCAGGCCCATTCGGTGGGTATGCACTATGCGCGTTTTGCAATCGCTGAAGCATTAAAAGCAGTATTGGGTGATTCATTGCAGAATATATATTATAAGTCTGAGACAACGCTTCCATTTAAAGCCAATCTGGATAATGAAGACGGTTATTTGTATGGAAATAGCGGTGATAATATTGCGATTGAAAATGAATTGAAGTTTTTTGTTGACTGGCAAAAGGGACAGAAAACGGGATTTTTTGTTGATCAGCGTGAAAACCGTAAGTTGTTGGAATATTATTCGAAAGATCGTTCTGTTTTGAATATGTTCTGTTATACGGGAGGTTTTTCATGTTATGCCATGCGTGGAGGAGCGAAGCTTGTGCATTCGGTTGATAGTTCGGCTAAAGCCATTTCTCTGACGAACAAAAATATTGAGATGAACTTTGGCGAAGATCTCCGTCATAAATCTTTTGCAGAAGACGCCTTTAAGTTTTTGGAAAAGATGGAAAACAGTTATGATTTGATTATTTTGGATCCGCCCGCTTTTGCAAAGCACAGGAGTGTTTTACGTAATGCCTTGCAAGGTTACCGGAAGCTCAATGAAGTGGCTTTCAGAAAGATTAAGTCCGGAGGCATTTTGTTTACCTTCTCTTGTTCTCAGGTTGTGAGCAAAGATGATTTTCGTCTGGCTGTTTTCAGTGCTGCTGCTGCAACAGGTCGTTGCGTCCGTATTCTTCATCAGTTAACGCAGCCTGCAGATCATCCTGTAAATATATATCATCCGGAAGGTGAATATTTGAAGGGGCTAGTATTATATGTAGAGTGAAAATTGTTTACGGAAAAATTTCTTTATTCGATAATAGCTTGTATCTTTGTGAATCAATTGTGAGAGTATTATTTAATAACAATATTTAAAAACTTATCATTATGTCAAAAGTAACAGTCGTAGGCGCCGGTAATGTTGGCGCAACAGTAGCGAACGTGCTTATCTTTCATGAGGTAGCTGACGAAGTAGTCATGCTTGATGTTAAGGAAGGTGTATCCGAAGGAAAAGCTATGGATATGAACCAGACAGCACAACTGTTAGGATTCGATACAAAAGTAGTAGGTTGTACAAATGATTACAGCAAAACAGAGAATTCTGATGTTGTCGTTATCACTTCAGGCATTCCCCGCAAACCGGGTATGACACGTGAAGAGTTGATTGGTGTTAATGCAGGTATAGTAAAGAGTGTAGCTCAAAATATTTTGAAGCATTCTCCCAACGCAATTCTTGTTGTTATTTCTAATCCGATGGATACCATGACTTATTTGGCATTGAAGTCTCTTGGTTTGCCAAAGAACCGTGTTATTGGCATGGGTGGTGCTTTGGATAGCTCTCGTTTCAAATATTTCTTGTCGCAAGCTCTTGGTTGCAATGCTAACGAAGTTGAAGGCATCGTAATCGGCGGTCATGGTGATACAACGATGATTCCATTGGCTCGTTTGGCTACCTATAAAGGCATTCCGGTCAGCACATTGCTGAGCGAAGAAAAATTGCAGGAGGTTGTTTCTTCTACCATGGTTGGTGGTGCCACATTAACTAAACTTCTTGGTACATCTGCATGGTATGCACCAGGTGCAGCAGGAGCTTATGTCGTTGAATCAATTATTCACGATCAGAAAAAGATGATTCCTTGCTCAGTTTATCTGGAAGGCGAATATGGTGAATCAGATCTTTGCATTGGCGTTCCTGTAATCTTAGGAAAGAATGGTATTGAGAAGATTGTTGAACTCAATTTGAATGCAGTCGAGAAAGAAGCATTTGCCAAGAGTGCAGCAGCAGTACATAACACCAATGCAGCTTTGAAAGCTGTAGGTGCTCTTTGATTTTAAAGATCAGAATTTTTTTATAAATAGAAGAGAGATGCCCGAATACTTACAGGTATCTCTCTTTTTACATAATAAGCATTATAATCCATGAAAATCATCTATACTCTACTAGTCAGTATTTTGTTTTGCTTTTCGTTGTCCTCTCAAAATAGTGAATTGTTGAAAGGATCAATAATCGGTTCAACTTATTCGGCCGATTATAGTGTTTCCGGCGGAATCCAATCGACAACTGTGAATACAAAAGACAACGTTTTCGATAATAATATTGATACTTATTT
>JAQWBH010000602.1 GCA_028707405.1 Parabacteroides sp.
ACAAATCTCGGATTAGAAGTTAACCTGCTAGAAATGTTTGATATAAATGTCGATTTATATAAAGAATACCGCAAAAATATTCTAATGACGCGAACCTATATTCCCGTAACTATGGGATTGCAAGCTCCTTCCAGAGCAAATGTCGGCGAAGCAAAAGGGGAGGGTATTGATTTTTCTATCGACTTCAATAAAAGCTTCACACCCGATTTCTGGATGACAGGGAGGTTTAATTTCACTTATGCAACAAGCAGATATGTGAAAGTGGACGAGCCTGATTATTCAGCCACCCCATGGAGATCATTAGTGGGACAGAAAATTGGACAGACCCGGGGATACGTTGCGGAAAGGCTATTTGTAGATGACAATGAGGTGAAGAACTCACCTTACCAGGCGGCAGATGCAATGGGTGGCGATATCAAATACAAGGATATTAATAAAGATGGCATTATCGACGATTTTGACATGGTACCGATCGGATATCCCACTCATCCTGAAATAATTTATGGTTTTGGCCTCTCCTCAGGTTATAAAAAAATTGACTTCTCGTTTTTCTTTCAAGGTCTGGGGCAGGAATCTTTTTGGTTGGATACAAATGCTACGGCCCCTTTCATTGGAAATCAGCAGTTGTTGAAAGTTTATGCGGATAGCCACTGGTCGGAGTCAAACAGAGATTTATATGCAATATGGCCACGTTTATCAAATATCACCAATTCGAATAACAATAAGATAAGCACCTGGTTCATGCAAGACGGATCATTTTTGAGATTAAAATCGGTAGAATTGGGATATAGCATACCCGAAAGACTTTCCAACAAACTATTAATGGAGAATTTACGGTTTTATGTAAGTGGCACAAATTTGTTGACATTCAGTAAATTTAAATTATGGGATCCGGAAATGGCTGGTAACGGATTAGGCTACCCCATACAAAAAGTTATCAATTTTGGTTTACAAATTTCATTCTAAAGACTATGAAAATAATGAAATTCTATATTCTGATTTTATCAGTGTTGATGATTGCCTCGTGTGACAATTATCTGGACATAATCCCTGATAACATAGCGACCATGGATCACGCCTTTAGAGACAAAACAAGAGCTGAGCAGTATCTATTTCAATGTTACAGCTATATGCCCAGAAATGGATTGCCTCAATCACCTGGCCGGTTCGATGACTTTATGTGGTCCCACAAAGGTGTCGACTGGCTTAATCAGCTGCAATATATCATATTACGTGACAGGAATAATGCCAACAATCCACACTTAAGTTACTGGTCAGGGACGGGAGGTGCAACGAATCTGTTTATAGCCATCCGTGACTGCAATACATTGATAGAGAGGATTAATGAGGTTGTGGACATGGATCAGTTTGAAAAAGACCGATGGGCGGCCGAAGCCAAATTCTTAAAGGCATATTATCATTTTACGCTTCTGCAAATGTATGGTCCCATTCCCATCATAAAAGAAAATTTACCAATCAGCGCCACCAAAGAAGAAGTCTCAGTTTTTAGAGAACCTGTGGATAAAGTATTTGATTACATCATACAACTATTGGAAGAAGCGATTCCATACCTGCCTTTAACAATTCAACAGCTGGTAATGGAGCAGGGAAGGATTACCCAACCCATCGCTTTGGGACTGAAAGCGAAGGTGTTGGTAACAGCGGCCAGTCCACTTTTCAACGGGAATACAGAATATAAAACGATGGTCGACAAGAGAGGGATGCAACTTTTTAATCAAACCTATGATCCTGCGAAATGGGATAAAGCTCTTACAGCTTGTCAAAATGCGATTGATACCGCTCATCTTGCCGGTCATGCACTCTATGCGTTCCAATCTGTAGGGCTATCAGATACCACCCGCTTAATTGCACAACCCAGTCGTATTGTTTCCGATAAATGGAATCCTGAACATCTATGGGGTACTGGTCATTTCAGTGTTTCTCGTATGAGTGAAGAATTTACTATTCCTGCACTGGAAGCCAATCATAACCCATTTTGCCGTTCAGTAACTGTTCCAACATTGAAAGCTGTAGAAACATTTTATTCTGAAAATGGGGTTCCTATCAATGAAGATATTTACTATGACTACCCAAACAGATATGAACTAACTGTTGTACAAGAAGAAGAATATCTTTTTGCACAACCTAAAGTCGTAACTGCCAAGTTGCATCTAAATAGAGAACCCCGGTTTTATGGGAGTATCGGATTCGATAACGGCTGGTGGTATGGAATAGGACGATTTAAAGAGAAGGAGCAATGGCCTATCAATGCGAAAGCAGGAGAAGCATCCGGCCCAAGAGGAATTGAGCGACTGTCACTTACCGGATTCTTTGTAAAGAAACTCTCCAATTTCAATGCATCCTATAACAATACAAGTTATGTCACATCAGCCTGGGATTTCCCGATTATTCGTTTGGCCGATCTATATTTGTTATACGCCGAAGCATTGAACGAAACACTCGATGCTCCCAATGATGATGTCTATCATTATGTTGATCTCATTAGAGAAAGAGCAGGATTGAAAGGTATTGTAGAATCTTGGTCAACCTACTCCATACAAAGTGAAAA
>JAQWBH010000603.1 GCA_028707405.1 Parabacteroides sp.
TGGACCTCTTTGTATACGACGATAAACAATGCCAACTTAATACTGAAATACACTCCCAATATAACGTTCAATAGTGAAACTACAAAGAACAAAGTTTTGGCAAACGCTTATTACGTAAGAGCATTCTGTTATTATTGGATCGGACGTATCTGGGGAGATGCTCCCATATTATTAGACGGATTCGAATCTGATAAACAGGAAGGTTTATACCCTACGCGGCAATCGGCGGATGAGGTGTTCAAACAAGTGGGTAGCGACATTGACAATGCGTTAGCTCTAATGCCGGCATCTGTAGCCGATAAGAATTTAGCTTCTCAAGGGTCCATCAATATGCTGAAAGCAGACTATAATCTATGGATGTACAAAGTTAGGAAGGCTGGAGAATCGGCTTTGAGTAACGCGAACACGGCTGTTCAGGCTGTGCTGAATAACTCCAATTACGCTTTAGAAGATGATTACGGTAATATCTTTTACAATGAGTTAGGCAACGAAATCATATTTGCATGGAGTTATATCCAAGATGAATACACAGGCGGATATCCGTCTGATTACCTGGTTCCGTCACAATATGTTTCTTCAACAGCAATTGAGAATCCCGTAAAAGTAGGGAGCCACCAGCAATGGTGTTTTTACACAGAAAATTATAAAGCTCTACTCACTGAAAACAAAGATGATCAAAGGACAAAAGTTAGTTTTGAAACTTATTTTGATAGTCCTAAAAATGCAACATTTCAATGGATTAACAAGTTTGCCGGAACCTGGACAAATGGAACCCGTATCTTTGATTCTGATGTGATTGTATACCGTTATGCGGATGCGATATTGTTTGATGCTGAAATCAAATTGGCTCAAAATAATATGACAGGCGCTATTGCTTCTTTAAACAAAATAGCGGAACGAGCTTATGGCAAAAAAGATTATTATTCATCATCCATGTCGGCGAACGAGGTGAATGACACTATTGTAAAAGAAAGAATGAAAGAATTTGCAGCCGAAGGTAAACTGTGGTGGGATTATGTCCGTTTAGGAGTTGTATTCAAGAAGGCTCCTTATCTGGTTGGTCGCGATAATGAATTAAATGTTTTATTATGGCCTGTATCACAAACGTCTATCAATAAAAATCCTAATATTACGCAGACTCCCGGATATGATAAATAAATGCATCATATTCGATATGAATTAAGATTTGGATAATAAACAAAATGCCGGCAGGCGTAATATTCTGCCGGTATTTTCAAAAAAATAGTATCTTGCACCGATCATTAGTTAATATGTTTTAGTTTACTATTTTAAATCAATAAAGAAATATGAGAAAAATAATAACAGCCGGTTTGTTTTTGCTGATTGGGTTTATCTTGCAAGCCCAAGGAAGTACAATAGTTGACGTTTTTCAAAAAGGGGAAGAAGGATATGCCTGTTTTCGCATTCCAGCTATTGTTCAGAGTAAATCCGGAGCGTTACTTGCTTTTGCAGAAGCGCGTAAGAACAATTGTTCCGATACGGGCAATATCTATTTAGTATTAAAGCGTTCCGAAGACGGAGGTAAAAATTGGAGTCCGATCATTACCGTATGGGACGATCAGGATAATGTTTGTGGAAACCCTGTTCCAATTATCGATCAGGCTACAGGGAAAGTGATTTTAGTGGCTTGCTGGAACCCCGGAGAATGCAGTGAGAAACAAATAATGGATAAAATGCATAGTGAATGTAGTCGCAGGATATATGTCTTATTTTCTGATGACGAAGGAAAAAGCTGGTCTGCCCCCAAAGAGATCACGTCAGCCGTTAAATTATCGGATTGGGGATGGTATGCTACCGGTCCATGTCACGGGATTCAAATACAAAATAAAAGACACAAAGGGAGATTAGTCGTCCCCGCTAACTGTAGTATTCTAGAGACCAAAGAACGTCATTCACATTTAATATATTCTGATGATTTGGGAAATACATGGAAATTAGGAGGCACAGTAAAGAAATCCGGAGGCAATGAAAGCAGCGTCGTTGAGTTAAAAGACGGAGATCTCATGCTCAACATGCGTAATTATAATAGAAACGAAAGCAAAACCCGCTCCTATGCCATCAGCAAAGATGGAGGAGAGACATTATCGGAAATGGAATACATACCGGAATTGATTGAGCCTATATGTCAGGGAAGTACATTGAATTACCTGAATAAAGGCAAGATTAGCCATAAGATCCTGTTTTCTAATCCTGCATCAATTGATAAAAGAGAGAAAATGACAATCAAACTGAGCAAAGACAACGGTAAAACCTGGCCTTATGCCAAACTTATCTACTCCGGTCCAAGTGCCTATTCAGACTTAGTAAATTTAAGAAAAGGAAATATCGGTCTGCTATTCGAATACGGCGAAAATAACCCTTACGAAAGGATAGGCTTTATTGCCATACAAAAGGATAAAATTAAATTCTCAGAGTAAGAAAAAGGGTGTGTTCAGGCTTTTTGACACACCCCCCTATTTTATCACGATCAATATTACTTTACATAATCAGCCTTATTCAAGAAATCATAACTCTGCTGGCAGCTTGCAAGAGGATCAT
>JAQWBH010000149.1 GCA_028707405.1 Parabacteroides sp.
CAAGGTTTTTAAGCGAACCTTTGATGACACGTACTTTCTGACCTGGTTGGAAAAGTTCTTTGTCAAAAGTGATGGAATCCTCGGCATTGGTTACCTTAACGTTTGATGATATTATTGTGAATATAAGTAAACAGTCTATCAGAAAAGCTAATTCCGAAGCTGCAACAAAGCCTAAGCTTTCGGATAATAAGAAAAAAGAAATTATTTCCAGTGAAATCAAAATACCGGGAATAAAATCGGAAAAAAGAAGCGGTCTGCGTCCCGGTAAATACGGCAAATACAATAAATACGCAGCCGCTCGCGCCCATGCCCGCGAAATAGCTGCCGCTGAAGATGCAGCAGCCTCTACTGGCGAATCACGCAAAACCAGAGGCAGCAGAACACAACAAGGACGCACATTCGAGAAACATACCGAAAAAAGTTCCCATGAAAATAGTGCTGAGAGCCGTCCACAAAGAGAACGTACTCGCCAAAGCCGTCCGCAGGAAGATCGTTCAAAAAAAGGCTTTCCTGAAAACCGTCCTGAAAGTCGTCGTCCACAAAGACCGGCAGGTCGCAATAATAGAATAAAAAGAGATCGGTAATGTCAACAAAACATATCACACTCATCACCGGTGGCGAGCGATCAGGAAAAAGCCGTTATGCGCAAACTCTGGCATTGTCGCTCGCACCGAATCCGGTGTATCTGGCTACCTCACGCGTGTGGGACGAAGAGTTCCATCAGCGCGTGTTACGCCATCAAGCCGATCGCGGAACGCAATGGACAAACATTGAAGAAGAGAAATATCTGAGTAGCCACAACCTGACAGGCCGTGTTGTTGTGATTGATTGCGTTACACTCTGGACCACCAACTTCTTCTTCGATAACAAAAGCGATATTGATCTTTCACTAAAGGAGATAAAAGAAGAATTCAATAAATTGTGCACCGAAGAAGCATACCTTATCTTTGTAACTAATGAAATTGGTATGGGAGGTGTTTCGACGGATGAGATACAACGAAAGTTCACCGACCTTCAAGGTTGGGTAAATCAGTATGTAGCTTCAAAAGCGAATGAAGTATTTCTAATGGTCAGCGGCATCCCATTGAAAGTTAAATGAAAAAGCATTGTACACGAAAGAAACAAAAAACACACATTTGTGAATCTGAGATATTAGAATATATATCAAAAAGTAAGCATATGTAGTCTATTTTACTAAAAATATAAACTTATCAGGTTACACAAATCCGTAAAAAGTAGAATTTTAATCTCAGAAAGTTTGCTATTTGCAAAATCTTCGTTTATCTTTGAGCATCTGAATATGTATTATTGAATTAATACAATTTAAATCACAAAGGCATGGAAAACGAATTTACAATGAACGCCAACACAGTGGTGGCCTTTTTGCAAAAGCCTTCTGACACATTTACGAAGGCTGATATTATTTCCTTTATTAAAGCAAAAGGAATTAAGATGATCAACTTTATGTACCCGGCAGGTGACGGACGTCTGAAAACACTAAACTTTGTCATTACTGATGAGGCTTATTTAAATGCCATCCTCACATGTGGCGAACGCGTGGACGGTTCCAGTCTGTTTCCATTCATAGGGGCAAGTAGCAGTGATCTGTATGTTATTCCACGTTATCGAACCGCCTTTGTTGATCCATTTGCTGAACTCCCCACATTGACCATGCTCTGTTCATTTTTCGACAAAGAGGGCGAACCTCTGGAAAGTGCGCCGGAGCATACGCTATATAAGGCAAGCAAAGCATTCACGAAAACGACGGGTATGACGTTCGAAGCTATGGGCGAATTAGAATATTATGTAATCTCAGACGCCGAAGACTTGTTCCCTGCAACCGACCAGCATGGCTATCATGAATCGGGTCCTTATGGAAAATTTAATCAGTTCCGCGCACAATGCATGCAATATATTGCACAAACAGGCGGGCAAATCAAATATGGTCATTCAGAAGTAGGGAATTTTACGATGAACGGCAAAAATTATGAACAAAATGAGATTGAGTTTCTTCCTGTGCCAGTCGAAAAAGCGGCCGAACACTTGATGATCGCCAAATGGGTCATTCGCAACCTTGCCTATGAATACGGCTATAACATAACGTTCGCTCCAAAGCTTGTGGCTGGAAAAGCAGGTTCCGGACTACACATTCACATGCGAATCATGAAAGAAGGTAAGAACCAGATGCTTCACAATGGAGTTTAGTCTGAAACAGCGCGCAAGGCCATTGCCGGAATGATGGATGTTGCCCAATCTATTACCGCTTTCGGAAATAAAAATCCAATCTCATACTTCCGCCTGGTTCCTCATCAGGAAGCGCCTACCAACATTTGTTGGGGAGACAGAAACCGTTCTGTTCTGGTACGCGTCCCACTGGGATGGACAGCTAAAAAAGAAATGTGTATGCAAGCAAATCCACTAGAGACCTTCACATATTATGACACGACACAGAAACAGACGGTTGAAATGCGCTCGCCGGATGGATCAGCTGACATTTATCAGCTACTTTCCGGATTAGCTGTAGCATGCCGTCATGGTTTCGAAATGACAGATGCATTAGATGTTGCCAAGAAAACTTATGTCGATATAGATATTCATCAGGAATCCAATAGAGATCATTTAGCTTTGCTCGGCGAACTCCCCAGCAGCTGCATGGCTTCAGCACAATGTCTGAAGCATCAGCGTGCAGTTTTTGAACAGTATGGCGTGTTCAGTCCCGCCATGATCGACGGCATCATCAACAATCTCGAAAGCTATAACGACGGGGAATTGCGTGAATCGTTAATCCGAAATTCGCAAGACGAAGAAGAACTACTGGCCGAATACTTCCATTGCGGTTGACCCTTTGATTCATTCGCTGACACTTCTTCCTGTGGCGATGAAATAGCTTGTCCGGCTATTAAGATATTGTGTTACTGCATCCGTATACTGGTCGCGCGCTTGTTGACTCTGCGACTGGGCTCCCAGTAAATCGCTCATCGTTGAAGTACCTGCCTGATAATAATCTTCGTTGAGACGAAGATTCTCAGCGGATTTCTCAAGACTTTTCCTTGCAAGAAGTATCTGCTTATATGCATTATCGAGATTATTGAACGCATTTTGCATCTGAATAAGAAGCATTTGACGATTATCCTCGCGATCCTGACGGGCGATCTTTTCAGCAATCTTCTGACGCCGGACGCTATGGTTGCTCCCCCACCAGTCGCTGATAGGAATATTCACTGTAGCGAGGCCTAACACCTTCACATGTCCCGTATTCGATAAGTCCTGATATGCACTTGCCGCACCTATAGCCACCGACGGCAATAAAGCTCCTTGTTTGAGTTTTCTTTGCAAAACACTAGCCTCAACATTCTTATCAAGTAATTTCGCCTCCGTGCGATTATCAAGCGAGGCCTCATGATCAACAAGATAAACAGATGGTTCCGGCAGATTACTGATAAGAGTTGTATCAATATGAATATCTTCTCCGAAAATACCTACATATTGTGCAAGAACCATCTTGCACAATTTAATTCCATTATCCAGTTTGAGCCTGTTTGCTGCAACCTCATTCTGCTTCAGTTCGACACTGAGCACATCGTTTTTATTGCTGATTCCTACCTTAAAAGAATTCTCCGCATCCTGATGAATGCGTTGCAACTGTATGTCAACAATATCGAGGGTACGTTGCTTCTCACAAAGCGAGAGCAATTGATTATAATACGACTCCGTCGTGCTAAGTATATCGTCCTTCGATTGCTCTAGTTGGAGTCGTCTGACATCAGTCTGCAATTTGGCCAGTTTGTTTCCATTAATGATTTGTCCGCCGGCAAAAACAGGCTGCATCGCCATCAGATTAACCATTGTTCCATGATTAATGGCTTCGAGTGTGAACGACGTAGGCAATGAAGCCAAAGCAGAAGGATCAAGTCCGAGTTTAGAAATGATACTTCCAAGCTGTTGTTGATCTTCCTGCGTAAGACTTATCTTTTGTGTCAACAAATTATTAGAACGGAAATAAGTTCCTGAAGCAGAAACCGCAGGAAAATATTTTGAGAAAGCTTCTTTCTCCTGTTCTCTGGCTTGCTCAATGGCAAGCCGCCCATTCTTTATCTTAACATTATTATCCAGAGCCATCTGCCGGCACTCAGCAAGTGTATACACTTTTTGTGCCTGCAAAGAAGGAAAAACAAACGATCCGGCACAAAGAATCAATATATATAACCTTTTCATATTCATTGGTAATTTATTTAGAACCCATTGAAGAATGGAACGAAGCAAGCATTGCGGTTGCGCGAGCTCCTTCATTTTTCAGTTTACGTTTCTTATCTTCGATACGGAAAATCATCCAGTACCCTACAGGAATTATAGTGATGATAAAGAGCATGGAAACAATTGTTCCAAAACAGACGACAACACCCATCGGTCCCCACATCGGTGAGTTCTGAATCACCATCGGAACAACGCCCATTGAAGCAGCGGCACTAGTCAGGAATATTGGACGCATCCGTCGCTGAGCCGCTTGTAAAGCAGCATGTTTGGCACTCAGATGATGCTTTATACGCAATTCTTCAGCATAATCGACCATGATAATGCCATTACGTACAATAATACCCATAAGTGAAATGATACCTAATATTCCTGTCACACCCATTTCCTGCCGCATGGTAAACACGCCCAAGGCAGCCCCCAAGAGCGAGAACATCAGGGAGAACATAATGAGCATTGAAAGGCGAATATCCTTAAGATGGAAAAGCAAAATCACAAAAATCACAAAAATAGAAATTACCAGTCCACTATAGATCTGCGGCATAAATTCCTCATCGCTCGCACGTTGTCCGCCGGACTTCATGGTGACTCCTTCGGGCATATGAATTGTTGAAAGCTCTTTAATTACATTGTCAGTTACATAGTTCAAATTCACGTTGCGCTTAACATCCGCAAGTACAGATATCGTGCGAACGCCATTGCGCCTGACAATCTGCCCTTCACTCCAGTCCGGCTGTACTTTTGCAATCTGACGAAGTGGTACATTAACGGAAGGTAACACTCCACTAACCGTAGCATTCTCTACATCTCCGGGGTGTTGCAGTCCGAAATGATTGTCTTTAAGCATTACCTGAATGGGATAATCACCTTCCCAAACTGTTGCCAGTGGAATACCCGTTCCAAAGCGAGTAGCCAGGTTCATGGAAAGCATGCCTTTGCTCATTCCCAGACGAGTGGATTCATCATTATCAAGAGTAACCTTCATTCCATTTGTCGTCCCCTCGAAATTACTGCGAACGAGTAGTAAGTTAGGATCATGATGCATGATAGCCATAGCCGAATCGACAACTGCATGCAATTGCTGCAGATTATCACTACTGTAACGAATTTCTACAGGTGCAATAGCATCCGAATAATCAAGCTGTTTGAAGCGCACCATGGCATTGCTGAAATAATTGGTATACATCGACGTAAACTTGTTGAGCAATGCCACCGTTTCCTCGTCGCTTTTAGTGTTGACAATGAACTGAGCGAAGTTTGTTCCGCCAATCTGTGGTGCATAAGCGGCCTGGAATCGGGGCGAACTACTTCCATAAAAGGTGGTAACGTTAAGCACACGTGGATCCTTCCGCATCAAGTTGCGAAGGCTGTCGGCCACCTGAGCGGTCTGTTCAATGGCTGTTCCCGTCGGCATATATATTTCGACAGCGAATTGATCGCGTTCAGCCCTCGGCATCATCTTCTGAGGCATATTCGAGTACATCACTCCTCCGACAACAATCGAAAGCACGCCAATACTCAACGTGACGAATGGATGAGCAAAGCAGGTCTCAATAAGCTTATTGTAATACTGTTGAATAATTTCAAGGAATGTGCGGCGATTTTTCTTCGACGGATCCCTTTTTAATCCTTTCCTGATAAAAGAGAACTGTAGTAACGGGACAACAAAAACGGCTATGAGTAATGAAGCTCCGAGGACAATGGAAACGCCATAGGGAAACCATTTCACAAAGTCGTGCATCATCCCTTTCATCGTGATAAGCAGCGGGAAGAATGTGATAGAAATCGCCAGTGTCGCACTAAAAATAGAAGAAAAAAACTCTTTTGCCGCATCAGAAGCCGCATGCCAATGACTCATTCCCTGGTCGATCTTCTCTATATAACAGTCGATGATAACGATAGAATTATCTACAATCATACCCAATGTGACAATAAGTGCAGCCAAAGTGACCGTATTCAATTCGATGCCACAGGCATAAAAAATACCTAATGCAACGAATATCGTAATCGGGATTGTACTTGCCGCAACGCTTGCCACACGCACCGGAAGTAAAATCATGATGACCAGAATAACCGAACAGATGGCGATAAGCAATTCTTCCAAAAACTCTATAATAGAGCTGTTGACCACCTTACTCTGATCCGTAATCGTATAAATACTGACATCTTTAGGAAGTGTTTTCTCAAAGTCGCTGATGATGGCTTTGACATTCTTTCCGAATTTTACAATGTTGTTGCCTTCGTTCATCTCGACAGAGAGTACAATACATTTCTTACCATTGTTTTTCACGTATGAGTCGGAGCTGGGATATTCGCGCTTGATCGTCGCAATATCACGTAGCCGGATCACATTACCTTTGGGATCGGAATAAACAATCTGCTGGGCCACATCATTTTCAGTGCTGAGCGCCGAACGCAAATGAATAGGGCGAACCGTCTGCTGATCATCGACAGAGCCGCTGAGAATAGTCAGTCCCTGCCCTGAAAGACTTGCGAGCAATGTAGCAGCATTCAATCCATAGTCCGAAAGACGATCACGATCGATATAGACCCCTATCTGTTCCTGTTGCTCCCCATAGACACGCAGATTGGCAATATTCGGAAGCGTTCGGAGATGATCTTCCAGCGTTGTTACATAATCGTGCAATTCACGATAAGTCTTGTCTCTACTTTCCAGCGTAATGAGCATTGCCGAAGTATCGCCAAAATCGTCGTTAACAATCAGCGCCATCACACCCGAAGGCAGATTACTCTTGAACTGTTGCAGACGGATTTTGAACTTACTCCAGAAATCATCCTTATTCTTTACATTATCATTGAGTTCAACAAACACATAACACATCCCGTCTTTCGTTTGCGAGTATGTCTTTTGCTTTTTTATTTCCTTGAAACTCCAAAGGAATTTCTCAAGAGGTTTGGTAAGCTGATCTTCAACTTCATTGGAAGATGCCCCGGGATATACTCCGACAACAACCCCTTGGCGGATTGTATAAGAAGGAAACTCGTTTTTGGGCATATTAATCAGTGAGTAAACACCGTAAAGAATCGCCGCAGTGAGCACCAAAAGCATGATGCTCTTATAATGCATCACGGTCTCTATGATATCTAATTTATACCTTTTACTCATGATATCTTTATTTTAGTGCCTTCACTCACTTTATTTTGTCCACCTACAATCAATTGCGCTCCTTCCTGCAGTCCACTTGTAACTACAACGCCCTGGTCATTTACTTCGCCTGTTGTTATAATACATTTTCTGGCTCTGTTGTCTGAAGCGATCCAGACGAACGTGTTACTCCCATCAAGCATAATAGCCTCCTGAGGAATAATAATTAATGCATCAGTCCCTTTACTTTTAATGCTTGCACTGCACACCATACCCGGAAGCAGCGCATGATCGGCATTCGCCAATTCAAGTTTCACATCATAGCTATGGCTGAACATATTGGCTTGAACGCCCTTCTCTGTTACTTTCCCCGTGAAACTGCGTCCTCCAAGTGCTGCAACAGTGAAAGCTACCTCTTGTCCCTTCGCCATGGCTGCAATTTCTTTTTCAGGAATTGAAAGTTTCACCTTTACACGATCTATCTTAACCAGCTTAAAACATCCGACACTTGGAACAACATTATTACCAACATCGACCATTCTCTGCGAAATAAATCCTGCAAATGGCGCACGTAACACACAATCGCTTATGCCCTTGCGAGCAATCTTCTCACTTGCTTCGGCTTGTGCCAATTGTGTCTGTATCTCAATAAATTTGATTTCCGGAAGGCTCCCTTTCTTGTAAAGCTCGTTTAGTCTGTTATAGGCATCACGCGCCTGATCAAGAGTCGATTTAGCAATATTGTAGGTATTTTGAACTGTCGTTTTATCTAGTATAGCCAATATCTGTCCCTGATGAACGGCCTGACCTTCACTGACAAGAACTTCGCCAACCGTTCCCATTTGTGAAAAGCTCAGTTGCGAACCATATGATTCTTCTACTGTCCCTACATACGTACGCGTTCCGGCTTCTGCCGACGACTGCACGGTCACTGTTTTAACTTGAATAACAGATTCATCTGTCGTATTCTGTTTTGATGAGCAACTCATAAAGCCCACCACACAGAGTATACATAATGCAATTTTCTTTACTTTCATATTACATGATTCTTATTTCGCTGCAAAAGTACAGTTATAAAACTGCCGTAAAAAGGCTAATACTGTCTACATATTGTTCTATTTCTTAGATTTTACCTATTTTTTTAAGCTGAATTGTTCTTTATTTGATAGTTTCAGCTATTTTTGCGAAAACAATTAGAAAATGGATAAACAGATACAACTCCCTTTCGAATGTACAGAACTAAAAAGCGACTCGCCATTCCTGATAGAAGACAGCCTAATCTCTACAGGCGATATGATTGGTCTTTTATTATGCACTGAAGGGTCTATCGAAGCAAATATCGATACACGAAAGTATTCAATTACAAAAGGCAACATTTTCTTCTACACGCCGTCGTTTTTCGTGCATATCCTCCACAAAAGTGATAACTTCTGCGGCATCGCGATCCGTGTAGACTATGATTTCGTTCTTCCGGCTATTAATCGCGTACTGAGTATCCGCGAACAGTTACTCTTCAAAGGCAATCCCTGCATCTCACTTAACGAAAGGCAGTTTGAAACAGTAGAATCGCTAATGACATCCCTGATTTCCAGAATCGAACTGGAAAATAAATCTACGATCAGCATGCAACGCAAAACCCTGATGCGCGAACTGATTATTTCCATGGGGACGACTTTGCTTTTCGAAACATTGGATATTTATCTGACCAATAATCCGATCGAACATGTTTCGAATCTCGATCGCAACGACACGATCGTACAGAATTTTTTCATCTCGCTCCATCATAATTATAAAGTCGAACGAGATGTGGCGTTTTATGCTTCACAACAATGCATGACACCCAGCTACTTTACGTCAGTCATAAAAAACAAAACCAGCAAGCCTGCCTTGCAATGGATCATCGAAACAGTCATCACAGATGCGAAGCAACTTCTGCAATATTCTAATTCAAGCATTAAAGAAATTGCCATACATCTCAATTTCCCTACACAATCATTCTTTGGAAAATATTTCAAACAATATACAGGTCTCTCGCCCAAAGATTACAGAAACAAATTTGCCACGCATGCCCATATTGAAAACAAGCATAAAGACCATTTACCAATCTTCCTCCCATAGAATTAGCTTAATGCCCTAATTCCGGCTCAAGCCGTGTTTTTTTGCGAGTCAAAAGACTAGCTACAACAATTGTCACAGCCGAAACCGGCAGTGCAAACAGAATCGGGTCTATAAGCTTGATATCATTGTCGAACAATACATTTGTCTCGAACAGGGCTTTACAGACCCCAAAAGCTTCAGCCTCTTTGGCATGCATAAAAACCATGCAAAAGATGGTAGCGAACGTTCCCAGCCACATACTCCACATGACACCCTTGGAAGTAGCCCCTTTCCAATACAACGCGCAGAAATAAGCCGGAAGGAACACGATAGCGCAAAGGCCCATAAAAATCGATGTTGCACGCGCAATGATACTGTCAGGCAACATGTAACAGATGACATAACTGAACAATATGGAAACCAAGACACCCATGCGGATGATAAGCTTGTGATTCAGATCCGGGCGTTTCTTGTAAACACCGTAAACATCCTGTCCCAAAGCCGAACCCATCGTGTGAAACTGCGAACTGAGAGTACTCATACTAGCCGAAAGAATACAAAGCATAAACAGCGCTGAGAACCAACCCGGCATAGCACTATTAATAAAAAATGGAATAATCTTATCTATATCCTGTATCAGATCCGTTGCTACTTTGCCACTTGTCTTCATAAAATAAAGATTGCTCAACGCTCCCGTATGATAGATCGTACCGACAGTGATAAAAATAAATAAACAACCGATAAAAACACCCCGCTTGAGTTCACGACTGCTTTTAACTGTCATAAAACGTACCACCAGTTGAGGTTGAGCCAGACAACCTATGCCAACACCCAGAATAAGAGAAGTAACAAGTGTGTACCACTGTGGTGAACCGGTCACCGGCATTGCCGTCCATCCCTGATGTCCTAAAGCTTTAAACTTATCCGGAACTTGCGGTGCCAAATCGGTCAATGCCTGATTGGCTTCACTGAAACTCATCCCTAAAATACGATATATCGAAAACAACAAAACAAGCATACAGACAAACATAATCACGGCCTGCAATGCATCGGTATACATCACACCCTTGATTCCGCCCGCCACCACATATGCAGCGATGACCAGCGTAAATATAAGTAATGCCGTATTG
>JAQWBH010000604.1 GCA_028707405.1 Parabacteroides sp.
TAAAAAATAGAATGAAAAAAATATTAATATTATTATTTATAATGGTTTTTGCGATATCATCCTGCAAAGATTATTTAGATGTTGTCCCAGATGAAGCTGAAACGTTGGAAAGTCTTTATGCAACCCGCGAAAGCGCATGGGACGGCTTAGCCAAGATATACAGTTATTTACCAAACATTACAGATGCGGATCTATCTCCATGGTTGTTAGGTGACGAATATATGGGTAGAAGGGATTGGGATTCGAATAACAATAAATATCTCCCTATTAGAATTATGAGGGGTCTTCAAAACGAAGAGAGTCCAATATTAGGTTACTGGTCAGGTACACGGGGTGGAAATAAATTATACGAAGGGATCAGGCAATGCAATATCTTTATTGATCATATTCATTTACCATCGAATATGGATGAAGCAGAAAGGGAAGACTGGAAAGCACAAGCTAAGTTTTTAAAAGCTTATTATCATTTCTTGCTCATACAGCAATATGGTCCGATCGTGATACGCGATGAGAGCCTATCTCTTGAAGCTCCCCCGGAAGAATTATATCAAAATCGCTCCAAATTAGAGGACTGTTTTGATTATGTTGTCAGCACCATGGATGAAGCCATACCCTATCTTAAAGATCAGTCGCTTACAGAGGATTCCGGTCAAATAGATAAGATCGGTGCTAAAGCTATTAAGGCACGCGTACTTCTTTTTCGTGCCAGCCCTTTTTACAATGGGAATAGCGATTATTATTCCAATTTTTTAGATAGTGACGATGAACCATTTTTTCCGCAAGTGTATGATATTAATAAATGGAAAGATGTAATAGACGCATGTAATGATGCTTTAGTAACAAGCGTTGAATTCAATAAGGGTTTATTTAGATTTGAAGGTGAACCATATCTTTTCGATAGAGATGCTTTTGAAATTAACAATGAAAGAATGCAGACTCTTTACGATTTGAGATTAGTAATAACTACCCCATGGAACAAAGAATTGCTTTGGGGTTATTCCAATCTAAAGTCAAGTAATGGTGATGGTGGCTGGAATACCGGTAGGAATGCTATTTATGGAAGAACTCAAATACGCTTTTGGAGTGTTATGCAAACTGTAATGGGTGCATTTACAGGTTATTCAGGTAATAATGATGATGTTGAAAATTTTGCAAATCAGCATCTTGGTGCAACTTATGCAATGGCCGAAAGATACTATACCCAAAATGGGTTACCTCTGAACGAGGATACTGATTTTAATTTAGATTTTAAATACTTTCAGTATGACATCCCTGAGGCAGAAGACCCGGCTTACGCTCACTGGGCAGGTTATTTACAGCCCGATATGGAAACTATTTATTTATTTATGAATCGAGAACCTCGATTTTATGCCAATTTGGGTATAAATGGAGGTTACTGGCGTGGACATTATTTCCTGATTCCATTTAATCCCTACTATAGCACCGATGAGGCTACACCTATTCCGAGAGGAGATACCGGTAAAGTACTCTATCCTTTCGGTGGCAGAGAGACATGGCGGAAAACTAATGACTATCTGGAAACTTGTATTGGTATTCAAAAATTTGTACATCCGGAATCTTATTCCGGCAACTGGACACGTATTCAACGTAGTCCATTTCCCATTATTCGTTTTGCTGATCTTCTGTTAATGAAAGCTGAAGCACTCAACGAACTTTATGGGCCCACACAGGAGGCGTTTGATGCGATTGATGCGGTGCGTGCAAGGGCCGGTATTCCAAGTGTGGAAGAAGCGTGGGGTGCAAACGGTAAGGCTCGAAATACGGGTAAACACTTAACACAGCAAGGATTACGTGATATTATACTCCAGGAAAGAGGAATTGAATTGGCTTTTGAGGGAAGCAGATTTTATGATATGCTTCGGCATAAAAGAGCACCAAAAGAATTTTCGAAGCCTGTTTATGGCTGGAACAATAATGCTGTTGATATCGGAGCTCAAACAGGCAGTGGCCCTGAATTAAAACAAATACGTAATTTTACTATTACCGACTGTTTATGGCCTATTAGCATTGGAGAATTGAATATTCAGGGAGGATTGATTCAGAATCCTGGATGGAGATAAAAATTAGTAATTGTTGATTATTGATAAAAACGTGCAATATGAAGAATTTTAAATATTTATTGATAACTTTTCTTTCAGTGTTAGGACTTTACGCCTGCCTGGAAGAAGGTAGATTTCAAATAAACGCAGATGACGATACTATCCCGGGTGTTCCGGTAGTTACAAATATTAAACCATTGGCCGGTGGAGCACGGATTTACTATGAGTTGCCAAAAGATGAACAATTGTTGCAGATCGTAGCAGAAATTATCGCGTCCAACGGTAAAACATTTAAATTTTCTTCCTCTTACTTCAAAGACTCTCTAGATGTATGGGGATTAGGAGAGAGGAAAGAGTATTCTTTTAATATTTGGGCAGAAACCAGAGGAGGTATAAAGTCTGCCATGGTACCCGTTAAGGTAACACCCGATGTTTCAGGTATTTGGTATGTGAAAGAGTCCATCGTAATAAATCCGGGCTTTGGCGCTTTAAT
>JAQWBH010000605.1 GCA_028707405.1 Parabacteroides sp.
GGGATGAAGTGATAGGGAAGGTATCTCAGAAAGATTTTGCAGAGGACGAACTAATAACAATAGGGTAATGAAGATTTGTATCGCAACCGGCACCAGAGCTGAATACGGATTATTGAAACCACTAATTGAGAAGATCAGTGCAGACAATGATTTTACCCTACAACTACTTGTGACAGGTGCCCATTTATCACCTGAATTCGGATTAACGTATCGGCAAATTGAAGCCGACGGGTATGTGATTGATGCCAAAGTTGAGATGCTGCTTTCTTCAGATACAGCTGAAGGAATTACCAAATCCATGGGTTTGGGCATGATTGGCTATGCCGGTGCCCTTAAAAGATTAGCTCCAGACTTATTGGTTATCCTGGGAGATAGGTATGAGATGCTATCCATCGCATCCACAGCTCTTATTTATCGTATCCCCATTGCCCACATACATGGAGGAGAACTAACGGAAGGCGCGTACGATGACGCCATTCGTCACGCCATTACCAAGATGAGTGCATTGCACTTTACATCTACAGAGGCATACAGGAAGCGTGTGATTCAGTTAGGAGAACAACCTGAGAGAGTCTTTAATGTGGGTGCCATTGGATTGGATAATTTCAAATCGTTTCAACTTCTTTCTAAACAAGAATTAGAAGAAGATTTGCACATCACGTTTCATCGGTACAATTATCTGATTGGGTTTCATCCGGAAACATTATCAGATCAATCTGTTGAAGAACAATTTGAAGCTTTGCTTCAGGTTGTTGATACGCAGATAGATAGTTTTTTTATTTTTACGAAGGCTAATGCTGACACAAACGGACGGATCATCAATCAGATGATGGAAACATATGTAAAGAAAAACCCTGAGAAATCTGCATTGTTTGCATCACTGGGTTCTTTGCGTTATTTGTCCGTAATGAAACAAGTAACCGCAGTTGTAGGTAATAGTTCGAGCGGTATTTTAGAAGCACCCTCAGCACACACTGCCACCATTAATATTGGTGACCGGCAAAAAGGACGGATTCAGGCCGAAAGCATTGTGAATTGCAGTACGCAAAAGGAGCATATTCTACAAGCATTCCAGAAAGTTAAAAGTGAAGAGTTCAGGAATAAACTCAATGGCATCACCAATCCATACGGGAATGGAAATACTTCTCATCAGATCATAGATATTTTCAAATCCGTTTCGGTTGACAAACTCAGCCAAAAAACATTTTACGATATTCAACAATGAGCGATTTTGAACGATATATATTGCCTGAAACGGCAACAATCAAAGATGCATTGGTTGCATTGGATAAAAACTCCGACGATATCCTGACTTTATTCATCGTAGACAAGGTTGGCAAAATGCTGGGAACGCTTACCGACGGAGATGTACGGCGTGGTCTGATACAGGGAAAAGATCTGGCTGATAATGTCAAAGTTATTATGCATACTTCTTTTAGGTTTATCAGTGAAGATAGAAAAGACGTAAAGCTTATCAAAGAATATAAGGAAAGAGGTATCAAATTACTTCCATGTCTTTCCAAAGATGGTAGAATTGAGAAAATATATGCTTTAAACAAGATTTCATCAATACTCCCCATTGATGCGGTTATCATGGCGGGCGGAAAAGGTGAACGTTTGCGCCCCTTGACATTGACTACACCAAAACCATTGCTGAAAGTGGGTGATAAATGCATTATCGATTACAATGTAGATTCATTGATCAGTTACGGGATGGAGAATATCAGTGTGACCGTGAATTATTTGGGTGAGCAATTGGTAGATCATTACAAAGAAAAAAGGAATAATATTCAGATCAAGTGTGTCCGGGAACCCAATTTCCTTGGGACAATGGGATCTGTAAAGTTTGTGGATTCATTTGTCAATGACACTGTTTTGGTAATGAATTCCGACTTGTTTACGAATATTGATTATGAAGACTTTTATCTTCATTTTCTTGAAAACAACGCAGATATGTCTGTGGCAGCAGTTCCCTATTCTGTAAATGTACCCTATGGCATTTTTGAATTGACAGGTAGAGATATCCAGGGAGTAAAGGAGAAACCTACCTATAATTACTATGCGAATGCAGGAATATATTTAATAAAGAAAAATTTATTGGATCTAATTCCTGATGGTGTCTTTTATAATGCTACTGATTTAATCGATACGCTTATTGCAAAACATCATAAAGTCATTAGGTATCCTCTTACCGGATATTGGATCGATATTGGTAAGCCGGAAGATTATCAGAAAGCACAAGAATTGGTAAAGCATTTATAGTAGGTATTATTATGAAAATCTTATACGTTATTCCAGCCAGGTGCGGCAGCAAAGGTATTCCACATAAAAATATAAAACTCTTAAACGGAAAACCATTGATATATTACACCATAGATGTTGCAAGGCAGTTGACCACAGATGAACATATTTGTGTATCCACAGATGATGATGAAATAATTAATGTTGTTGAAATTTATGGATTAAAAGTGCCATTTAAACGACCAAGTCATTTGGCTACAGATACGGCAACAACGAATGATGTACTTTTACATGCAATAAACTTTTATG
>JAQWBH010000606.1 GCA_028707405.1 Parabacteroides sp.
TGGCCTACAAGATGAAGGGGTAAAAATTCTGGATCAAATGGCTTTAAAAATGGATGAAAAGAAACTGCCTACAATAAGGAGAATATTTCCACTTCTAATTCTGATTAGATACTCTGATGATATAACAAAGCAGCGCTACTACCTTGATTTACTCAACAACTATATCAAAGAATGCAAATCAGAAAAAGGGATGGCTACAATCGAGTTCGATTCAATGGACAAAGTGATTATAAAATATTATATCTACTATGCACTCATTGAATATACAGAGGATAATGCCGACCGCATGTTTCATTATATCCAATTAGCTAAACAATATACGATGAGAAATGGTATCATAGGGGATAACGGGATAATCATGTACGCCGATTTTCTATATCACTATCTCACAAAAAATTATAGTAAAGCGCTTTCTATGAGTGATGACGTAATGGCTGCATTCAAAAATTCCAGCAATCATACAGATATCTTTTTATTTGTTCTTAATTGTAAAGCTGAAATATATGAACACATCGGACAGCTGGACCAAGCATTGAAATGTTACGAACAATATATGGTCTTAAAAGATTCGGCAGAATCAAAAACTTTCTATAATGAATTAAGCACTCTACATCAGCAACACAAACTAGATCAACTAACCATTCAAAACAAAAAAATGAGCTTAAATGCTTCAAAAAGTCGTCTTCTGAAAATAGAATTGGAAGGAAGCCTGATAGTCTTGCTTATAATTTTTATATTATTACTATTTTTGGTGAGATTACATCAAAACGACAGTAAAAGATCGTATGAGGCACAAAAAAAGGCAGAAAAAGCGAACAAAATAAAAACAGCTTTTTTTGCAAGTATAAATCACGAGATACGTACCCCTCTAAATGCAATTGTTGGCTTTTCGCAAATATTGGTAGAAGATATTGACCCTGAACAACGAGAAAAATTTGCACTTATTATCAAGAAAAATAATATTCTCTTGCAACAACTGATAAGTGACGTCTTGGATCTGTCAAAAATCGAATCGAACAAAATGAAACTATCCTATACGGACGTTGAACTTTTGCCTTTAATGCAGGAGCTTTATAGTAATAAATCATGTTCTGTTTCCGCAAATGTATCTTTTCAACTAAAACACTGTGAAAACTGCGTTCTCTATACAGACCGGATGCGCTTAATTCAAATTCTTGAAAATCTTTTAGACAACGCTTTTAAGCATACACAACAAGGGTACATCCATTTCGGATATGAAACTACAGTGAATGACGTATATTTCTTTGTTTCTGATACCGGGAATGGCATTCCTGAAGACAAATTAGACACCATTTTCGGAAGATTTATGCAACTAAGCATGTGGAGTAAAGGGTTTGGACTCGGGCTTTCCATATGTAAGGGACTGGTTACGCTCATGGACGGTAAAATAGGTGTCTCTTCCAGCGTCGGTAAAGGATCTCTATTTTGGTTTTCAATTCCTATAACAACAAACAAAAACAGTTGATCCATGAAAATGTCTTTACTCACATTCACCATCTTTCTTTTGTCGATTATCAATATCGATGCTGTGAACATAAGCAATCATGATCTTCCTGTTTTTGCATGTCATTTCCCAGACAGCCTCTGTCTGCAGGCGCTTGAAAAATCAGCAATGGATCATGTTATCCAAAATATCGACAAGACTTATATTGATGCCCTATTAAGAGAAGCACAAAAACAGCATAACAATAAATATACAGGTAAAGCGTATTTCCTATATGCAGAAATTTATTATACTGTAAATCATGACAGTATGCGTTACTATATACACAAGGGTGAACCATTCCTTCTTAAATCAGGTATGTATGAAGAAGTTTTCAGAATGAGAGGCTGGAACATTTATTCTCTAGTTAATGACGGGAAGAACGAACTTGTCCTGCCAGAAATACAGGCTATGATCGCTTTAGCACGCAAAATACATTATCCTAATGGAGAAGAAATAGCGAACCACTCATTAGCAAATTTTTATCTATACACAGGAATGCAAGAAGAAGGCATTCGATTATATAATGAATCTTTAGTTCATATGACCAAACAAGGAGTGCCCATTAAACGCCGGATTTACGTCTTGCGACAACTAATAAATAAAGATAGCAATACAGTCAGACATTTTAAGTATCTAAAAACATGGAACAGTTATATTGAAGAATGCGAATCAAAAGGGATCTACAAGATTGACGAAATTTACACGGTTGATGTAATGAAAATCATCTATTATCACTATTTATGTTTATCTGCATATGAAAAGAAGAATGCCAACAATATGCTTCAATACTTATTATTATCAGAAAGAATCATAAAAGATAAAGGCCTGGTCAATGAGATCAACGGGCTAAATAATCTATGGATAAAATATTATCTGCTGACTAAAAATTCCCAAAAAGGTCTGGCTATATGTGAACAACAATTAAACGCATACCAAAAATTGCATAAGAGTTTTGAATATTCAAGCGTTTTAGAAGACAAAAGTCAACTACTGCTAATGACCGAGAAAAAAGCTGAAGCCCTTAAATGCGAACATCAATTT
>JAQWBH010000607.1 GCA_028707405.1 Parabacteroides sp.
AGAAAGATTCTTCCGGACTCGTGCAAAAACTCTTCTACAGAAAATATAAAACAAGTCGTGAATGAGATTTGAAAAGGGATAGTTTTAAAAACAATTTTTTCAAGGGAAAATGTGATTCTTAACACACCTATTTATCCGTTGAATTTAATTCTGCCAACGTGTAAGTCTGATTATTTCTTGATTGCATCAATCCCCCAATAGTAATTTTTCATGTCTTTATTAAAGAAAGGGCCGGCTAAATCGGTTAGCCAGCCCTCTTTTTAGCTATGTTGAAACATTTGTGGCGATTTATATTGCTTTACTGTCTTCTTCTTCTTTATACCAGGATGCGTACATATGATAGTTGCGGGCGATTTTTTGATTAATTTCTTTCGCCTCTTCGGGGTCTACTTTCTTAACAAACTTTGCAGGAACGCCGGCGTATATACTCCCTGGTTCAACTTGTGTTTTGCTAAGCACAACTGAACCGGCGGCTACAATAGCTCCTTCGCCTACTACGGCATGATCCAAAACGACTGCCCCCATACCTATCAAAGCACCTTTGCAAATTTTTGCTCCGTGAATAGTCACATTATGACCTATTGATACATCATTCTCAATTTCAATGGTCGATTTTTCGTATAGCGTATGAAGCACTGAACCATCTTGAATATTTACCCCGTTGCCTATGCGAATGGAATTGACGTCACCACGTAGTACGGTTCCGAACCAGATGCTACAGTCTTCACCAATTTCAACATCGCCGATGATGGTTGCATTGTCTCCCAGGAATGTGTTTGCACCAATTTTGGGCGTAAAGCCTCTTACTGATTTGATTAATGCCATATTGTTTTTGTGTGTAATTAAATTTCTGTTGTTTTTTCTTTCAACCATGCTTTCTCTTCGTCGGACAGGTATGGGCTGAGTTTTTCATATACGGTCTGATGATAACGATTCAGCCAGGCATGTTCACGTTCGGATAACATTGAAACGACCACCAGACTAGTATCAATATAGCAAAGTGTCAGCGTTTCAAAACTAAGGAACTTACCATATTCCGTTTCACTGTCTTCACGAATCAGCACCATGTTTTCGGTTCGTATGCCATATTCGCCAGTGCGATACATTGCCGGTTCATCGCTCATTACCATTCCGGCTTCTAGAATTACAGGATTTTCTTCCATGCGGATGCTTTGGGGACCTTCGTGTACGTTCAGACAGTGTCCAATACCGTGGCAAGTGCCGTGAAGATAGTTGATTCCTGCATCCCACAGCGCTTTACGGGCGAATACATCTAATAAGCAACCGCGGATTCCCGCTGGAAATTTGCATTTGGCGATACCTATAGTACCTTTTAGTGCACGCGTGAAATCTTTACGCATCTGCTCTGTCGGTTTACAGAGGGCGATGGTACGAGTAATATCGGTAGTACCGTCCATATATTGAGCGCCCGAATCGAGAAGATACAAGCTGTGTGGCTCCAGTGGAATATCTGTCTCGGGCGTTGGAGCATAATGGACGATGGCCCCGTGAGCACCATAGCTCGAGATACTTGCGAAACTGTCCATAACGTAAAGGGGCTGTTCTGCACGTAGGGTTGACAGTTTATGGCTTGCACTCAGTTCGGTGACGGTGGAACCAGCTTTCATTTGTTGTTCCAGCCAAAAGTAAAATTTTGTCAGGGCGATGCCGTCTTTCAAAACGGCGTTGCGGAAACCTTTAATTTCGGTAGCGTTTTTTATACTTTTCAAATGGTTAGCCGGCGAGATACCTTCAATTACTTTTGCGTCTTTAGGCAGGGCATTGTAAATAGCAACATTTGTGCGACTGCTGTCAAGGAATACGGTGGTATTTTCCGGCAGGCGTGACAAGTAGGTGTAAATCATAGAATAGTCGGCGAGCGTTACCCCTTCTTTCTTTAGGTGGCCGGCAGCTTCGGCAGTTAACTTTTTTGGGTCGATAAATAGTACACTTTCTTTTTCAGAAATGAAGGCATAGCTGATAATAACCGGGTTGTATGTTACATCCGTACCACGAATATTAAATGTCCATGCCACTTCGTCCAAAGCCGATAGTACGGTACAGTCGGCACCAACCCGGTGAAGCATATTATTGATTTCATCGAGTTTGCTTTTGGTCGATTTTCCGCTTAGTTCGACAGGCATTTCAAACAAATGACCTTTAGGAATAGCAGGACGGTCTTTCCATATTGGATCAATCAGACTGGCATCGGTTCTTAGACTGATATTTTTTTCGCCGAGCGTTTTTGCTAGCGAATGGGCATCACAGGCGCTGTAGGTTTCGCCATTCAGACCAACGATAGATCCTTCTTTGAGCTCGTTCTTAAGGAATTCGGGAATCGAAGGCGTGCCGGGCAACATTAGTTTGTATAGATCTATGCCGCTCCCTTTTAGTTGAATATCGGCTTGTAAAAAGTACCGTGAATCAGTCCATAAGCCGGCTTTGTCATTTGTAACGACTACGATACCCATAGAACCGGTGAACCCCGAGATCCAAACACGATACTTCCAGCATTCGGCCGGATATTCGCTCATATGAGGATCT
>JAQWBH010000608.1 GCA_028707405.1 Parabacteroides sp.
GACGGCCTTTTTCTTGATCGAGAGCACACGAAACAGCCTGAGCACCAACAATCTGACTTGTAGGTGTAACCAATGGTGGAAGGCCTGATTCTATACGTACGGTAGGAATCAACGCCATCGCTTTTTCCAATAAAGACATTTGTCCTAAAGCTTTCAGCTGGGCTACCATATTTGTATACATTCCACCAGGAACCTGTGCATTTTTAACCAACTCATTTGGCTTCGGAAATCCAAAGTATGCCTCAATAGCATGACAAGCATCCAACAAAGCCTGTTCGTTTTCCTTATTGACAGCCTCTATAGCCAAATCAAACTGGCGATCAACCTCTGCAGGCAAAGTATCGACGAGTGGATTAAATGGCTTTGGAAATGCTTTAGATGTATCATAAGCAGCCAGTTCTTCTCTGATAGTTTTCAGTTCAGGATTAATTTTTGCAGCAATTTCCATATTTACACCCAGTTCGATGCCTAGCTTCTTACAGAAAATATATATCAACTCAATAGCCGGAGCTGCAGGACCACCACCAAAATACCACATGTTGGTATCCACAATGTCGGCACCATTCATAATAGCTGCCAAAACAGAACCCAAACCATAACCCGGTGTACAATGTGTATGGAAATCTATAGGTACATTCAACTTTTCCTTAAATAGTTTCACCAACTGAGCACTTCTCAAAGGCGGAATCAACCCGCTCATATCTTTGATCGTAATCATATCAGCACCCAATGACTGTAACTCAAGAGCTTTATCAAGAAAATACTTGTTTGTGAAAACCGGTTTCGGCAGCGGATGACCTGTTATAGCACCCATGATACGCTGCATCGTTGTATAAGTAGGATCAATGGTGTAACAAACGGCACAATCGGCTATTCCACCATATTGCTTAACATATTTGATTGTCGATTTGACATTATCTACATCATTCAAAGCATCAAAAATACGCATAATGCCTAATCCGCTTTCTATAGAATTACGGCAAAAACCTTCGATGATACTATCTGGATATGGGTTATAACCGAAAAGATTACGGCCGCGCGACAAAGCCGTCAGCTTTGAAACATCGCCAACTGCAGCTTTAATTTTTTCCAAGCGATCCCAAGGACTCTCCCCCAAATATCGCATTACAGAATCAGGAACAGCACCTCCCCATACTTCCATTGCATAAAAACCGGCTTCCTTATAGAAAGGAAGCACTCTGTCTATCTGTTCCTGCGACATTCTAGTTGCAAAAGCAGATTGTTGACCATCACGCAAGGTCAAGTCACGAATCTTAAGTTTCTTTACCATACTCATCAATTCAATCTGTGTTTTCATTTTATCTTTCAGTTCCCCAAAATAACAAAACTTATTGTATTTTGAGTCTAGGAATATCGTTAATAATAATAAAATTCTCAAAATATTACATCTATCCCTCCCATAAAAATAGCTTTTGGCATCGGATATCCATCATTTATAGAATAACGGGTTGCCGTTAAGTTTTCACCTTTAATAAACAAATTTGACCCTTTATGTATATTCCCTAAATGATAAGAGATCTTTGCATTCAGGACCGTATAGTCTTCTTTCTTGTTGTCTGTTTCTGTATTTCCCACATAAGTATATAATCCAAATATTGACTGTACATTTACATCAAATATAAACCGTCCCGGTGTATAAGTTATTCCTGCATACAACTTATGCTTGGGTGCTGCAATAAGTGTCTTATTTGTATGAAGATAACTATAATTCATATCAAAGCTCAAATTTTTGAAAGCTTGAAAATCGGTCTCGAACTCAATCCCGCTATTGTAGAAATGATTCACATTATTCAGCTGACGCTGTACGAGAGAGATCATATTCTTCCCTTCTATATAGAAGCCCGTGAGTTCGGTATGCAGGCGATTCTCTATAAAATACTGACCAACAGATAATTCATAATTAAGCATACTTTCCGGCTTCAGATTCGAATTAGCTTTTGAATAAGGCAAATAAGATATATACAGTTCGCGCAACGTCGGACTTCTGTATCCTTTAGAGAACGAACCTTTAATAACATTACCTTTCATTGGACGGATAGAAAAGCCCGCTTGCGGAACCCATTCTCCACTATAAGCACTGCTATGCTCATAACGTATGCCACCATTCAAACTCAAAATACCAAAATCTTGTTGTACAATTGTGTATCCGGCTGCTTCGTTTACAGTCTTATCAACAATCTCACCTAGTTTTCCATTTACTGAATCGTTCCACGCATGTCCGCCCCAATTTTTATAATCAAAACCAGCCGTGATCGTATTACCCGGAAGCAATCGGAACGACTGATATAACTGTACGCCCGCATTGTGGTCATCCGAATAGAAGAGATATTTACGCGGATTCTCGCCCGGGGTATAGCCATCATTAATCTTATGATGACCCCAACTATAGAAAAATCGCAAGGCACCACTCGTCTTTTCATGATTGTTTTCGAAACCGAAAGAGGAAGTACCTCTAAAGATATTCATAACATGATCCAAAAGTGGACTAGTCACCGTTCCAGGATCGACTGTCCGGTATTTGGC
>JAQWBH010000609.1 GCA_028707405.1 Parabacteroides sp.
AGGTTCACGTTGATGTGTGCAGTTATCAAATTTGCATTGTAGCGCAAATTTATATATTTCCGGGAAATAATGAGCAATCTCAGCCCCTTCCATATCAATGGTTCCAAATCCTTTAATTCCTGGGGTATCAATGATATACCCTCCAGCATCCAATGGTATCATCTCTGAAAAGGTGGTCGTATGAATTCCTTTATTGTTTGATTCAGAAACACTTCCTGTGCGTAAATTCACTCCCGGCACAATTTTATTGATAATGGTTGATTTCCCGACGCCCGAATGTCCGGACAGCAAAGTAATTTTATTACTAAGTGTTGACTTTAAAACTTCCAATCCCGTTCCTTCACGTGCACATATTTTTATGCAAGGATAACCAATAGACGAATACAAGCCTATAAGATTTTCCATCGTTCTGGCATCACCGCCGTAATATCGGTCAATTTTATTGAACGCCAAAGTCACCGGAATATCATATGCTTCGGCTGTAGCTAAAAAGCGATCAATAAAAATTGTTGTTGTAATCGGGTAATTTACAGTCACAATTAAAATAGCCTGATCAAGATTGGCTGCAATAATATGCGATAATTTTGAGAGATTAGAGGCTCTACGAATAATATAATTTTTCCGATCATCTATTTCAGAAATGAACGCTGTTCCTTCAACATTTTTTTCTATGGTTACCCTATCGCCCACGGCAACAGGATTAGTCGTACGAATATCTCTCAAACGAAAATTCCCTTTCAATTTACTTTCAACATCCAAGCCATCATCAGTATGAACTGTATACCAACTTCCTGTATTCTTTACGACCAATCCTTTCATACCTTAATTAAATAAGAAATTAAACAGTCATGATTTCTTTCTCTTTAAAAGCATAAAGATCATCTACTTTCTTAATATATTTATCATGAATTTTCTGCACTTCGGCTTCTGCATCCTTCTCCACATCTTCGGGTATACTATCAATTTTAATGCTCTTTTTTAATGCTTCAATAGCATCGCGACGTGCATTACGGATGCTGACTTTTGCAATCTCTGCTTCCTGTTTCGATTGCTTTGCCAATTGGCGGCGACGTTCTTCTGTTAAAGGCGGAATACCCAAACGAATAACTTCTCCATTATTTTCAGGAGTAATGCCTACCGGTGAATCTTGTATCGCTTTCTCAATATCACGAATAATCTTCTTCTCCCAGGGAGTAACCATAATCGTCTTCGCATCCGGAACGGTTACCGTCGCTACGTTATTAAGCGGGACAAGACCTCCATAATAAGGAACTTTCACACAATCAAGGATTTTCGGATTAGCCTTGCCTGCCCGAATATGAGACAACTCTTCATCCAAATGATTGATGGCATGAATCATCTTATCCTCTGCTTCCTTTACTTGCTGTTTTGTATCTGCCATAACTGATTAAATATTTAAATTTCTTTTACTAAACAAAAATAGTACAATTTTCTTATTTAAACAAATACGAATAAAACTTTTCGTACAACTAATAGCTATAAGCGATTTTACATAACTCGCTAACAAACTGGACTCCTCGAATCAAACAACTATTAATCAAAAATTTAATCTTCGATCCATATACCAAATAATTAATTCAAATGGATCATTGATTTATATTTGTTAGCTTTTCATTCGTGATGAAAGGAACAACAGATAAAGTACAGCTACTGACAAAACCAGTAATGCGCCTATTTGCGTCCCCATTCCATCGGAAGCAAATCCCATCAACATCGGGAAAATTGTTCCTCCAAACAAACCCATAATCAATAAACCTGATACTTCATTCTGTTTCTGAGGGATGGACAACAATGCCTGCGAAAAGATGATTGAAAAAACATTCGAGTTACCAAAACCGATAAGACCAATGCAAATATACAACGCAGTTTTAGCATCAAATGCAAACAATCCGCCAAAAGCAACAATCATACAAGCAACACTTAGGATAAAGAATTTTTTAGGTGACCAATGCGCCAAAATCACAGAACCGGAAAGGCATCCGACTGTACGGCAAATAAAATATAAACTCGTTGCAAAAGCAGCATCATTGATCGTAACGCCCAAACGTTCAATCAAAATTTTGGGAGCTGTTGTATTTATACCTACATCAATACCCACATGACACATAATGCCAATGAAAAGTAACAGTATAAACGGATTCCCCAACAAAGCGAAACATTCGCCAAATGTTGAAGGCTTTCCTTCCTGTTTCTCTTCATGAATATTGGTCATCCCTAATAAAATAATAGCAACAATAGCAATTAACATATAGATTGGAAACAACACACGCCAACCTAATCCAAAAGAAGGAATAGCCTGAGTTGCTCCCCACATGGCAATATATGGAGCGAGAAAAGAAGCAATAGCTTTACAAAATTGGCCGAAAGTAAGTGTGCTGGCCAACTTTTCACCTGCAATAATATTCGACAACAACGGGTTCAATGATACCTGCATAAATGTGTTACCAATGCCTAGTAATGAAAACGTGATCAACATCAACGAATAGCTATTTCCAAAACAAGGCAAAAGCATAGAAGCAAA
>JAQWBH010000610.1 GCA_028707405.1 Parabacteroides sp.
AAACTAATTCTTTACAACTGAATATTCTTCATTTCTTCCACTGCTCCTTCGCTTTCTTTCCCTTTTCTGTTAGACGGTATTTTTGATATTTACTTGTCGGTTTATCTGGCATTGTTTGTTCAATCCAACCTTCATCTAAAGCAGCATTAATATACATTCTTCTAAAATGATCTCTGTTTCTTAGATTTAGCCTTTCTTGCAGTTCTGTTCTCGTCATATCACCTGAAAGTATTAAAATCAGTTCTTTTATTTCGTTTTTGACTTGCACGGTATCTTGCACGGTATCTTGCATGGTATCTTGGGAGGTAGGTCTGGAAACTATCACTTTAAAGTCATGTTCCTGAACGAATTTAGGCTCTGGAAGACCATGTTCCTCAAGCCTCTTATACATTTCTTCTATACCAGTACCCAGTTGTTCAATATAGCCGGCTAGATACATTGGATGCGCAATTAAAGGGTTGTGAGGTATTGAATTATGTAGCCGCCTGAGATGTTCGGTTGTCCATCCTAAAGGAAGTGACCCTGGATTACTTATTTCAAGCCGGTCTTTGTATAAAATGACTTCAACACTGGCATTATGAGCAAAATTTCGATGGACACAAGCATTTACTATTCCTTCCGTAACTACTTCTATGGGTATTTCATATCTGCCGGGAGCTATTGCAGAAGTAGCACGTGTGCCTACGCTAAAGTTTAGGTGTGACATTACAAACTCAATGGCAATATCTACTAATTCAAAGATATTTCCATGTAATATTTTGTAAGAGGGTATGGGTTTAGATTTGGTGAGACCATGAAATACTGCACATTTAACCGTAGCTGTTGGGAAGAATCGTTGTGGGTTTTCACCAAACAACAGGATAGCTGCATTTGTTAGTTTTTTTCCTTTTGACAGGTTTAGATGATGCAAGATCTTGGAAACAGAGCTTTTATCATCCAATGAGAATTTTCTTCGAGATTGTGCTAATCTTACAAATTCGTAAACTTTCTCAGCATCAATATCTTCCATTGTTGCTCGTGGATTAAACTGAGCATCAAAAGGGCCTGACTGAATATATCTATTCTCTTCCAAATATCTAATCAGGCAATGATATGCTCCTTGTAACAATGAAGACAGTTCGGTAAAACTATTACGAACAACTTCTTTCTCGATTTTCTTAATAAACTGGTTTACTTCTTCTTCACGGTCGGAACTATCGTCGGTGCTTAGAAACATAAAACGTGTTTTATGCAAACGAGAAGCTTCGTTGTATTCACGTTCAGTTGGAGAAACACCTTCTGAGTCTCTGTAGCCATATTTTTTTCCAATAATACCAAGGTAGATATTTGACGATTCTACTTCCTTTAAATAAACTTGATGTACACTTTTGTTTATTGCAGGTAATTCTTCAAAAAGAAAAGGTTCAAAGAATTTACCTAATAATGGATCCGCACGCAAATAATCAGCTAAAGCTTTTCGCTCTGTTGCAAATTCACTTTGTACACTGCTTATAAAAAGTTTTATTTTGCTCATTCCTCCAATACCTTATGTGCTCTACCAAATGTTCTTTCTTCCAATTCAAGAATATCTGCTTTTATCTCAGATAGAGATCTTAATGGCTTAAACTCGTAGAAGTATTTTGTGAAATTGATTTCATAACCTGTTTTGGTTTTGCTTCCGTCAATCCATGCTTCTGGCAGATGAGGTTTTACTTCTGCTTCAAAATACTCTTCTATAGTTTGAGGAACAAGTTTGCCATAAGCATCCTTTTTCAGGAATGGTATATTTTCGTAATCTCTGAGTGATGTATCTGGTTTTGGCTTACCCTTAGTTTTGATTACTTTTCCTTTTTCATCCTTCAAAGGCCGTTCAACAGTTACTCGCCAATATCCGAAGTATTCATTTGGCAGGATTTTCACAAACTCATTCTCTTCGAAATTTCCATAAAGATCAGTAATATAACCTATGCCTTTTTCATTACCGTTTTCGGCTATCTTCTTGCGCTTATTACCAAGGCTCCTGTCCATCTTCTGCCAGAAACGATTAAAATCAAGCCTGCCTTCTTTCAATAACTCTTCGTCTTTGGTGCCGGTAGCATTAATTAGTTGAATATACCCTTCACGTTCCTTACTCTTTTTGTTGGTTACAATCCAAATATAGGTGCTGATACCGGTATTATAGAACAATTGATCGGGAAGTGCTATGATAGCTTCCAGCCAGTCATTTTCTATAATCCACCTGCGAATATTGCTTTCTCCACTTTCTGCGGCACCGGTGAAAAGAGGTGAACCATTGAATACAATTCCTATTCTGCTACCTTCTTTTTTCATCTTGGAGATCATGTGTTGCAGGAATAGTAATGCACCATCATTTATTCTGGGTAGTCCTGCACCAAATCTGCCATCAAAGCCTTTGCTGTTTGCTTCAGACTTAATTATTTTTTCAGCCTTTTTCCAGTCAACTCCAAAAGGTGGATTTGATAGCATATAATCAAACTCTTCTTCTTTCAGGCCATCTACAGTAAAGGTGTTCCCGAACTTAATATTGCTTGGGTTCTGAC
>JAQWBH010000611.1 GCA_028707405.1 Parabacteroides sp.
GATATAACTCGATGCAATTTCGAACAAAAAATTACTCTTATTAATCATATATAACTTTCTTAAAGCATCCAGCTTTGGACTAAGGTTCCTGGAGCTTAAGTACCTATGCAGATTATACAGATTTATAACACCGTCTATGCTGCTTATCTGGGAAAAGGATCTGAGAAATTGTGGGTAATCGTGATCCTTTTCCTTGTATAATACTTTTCTGTCTTGGTCAATCTGCAATCCAGACTCTTCAGCCTTATGGTAGGTTATGTGGTAAATCAGACTTAAAAAATGGTGTTCCTCGTCCGGAACATAATACTTGTCCTTAAACAACACCTTGCTTTTAAGTATACTCATACTAAATATAGACCAGCTAGTTAAAGTCAACAATTTTTTTGAAAAAAACTAAAACTTTTTATTTTCTAAATTTGGGCATAGCAAATAGACCCAATTTAGACCCGAACATTGGCAAGTGAATATGGTATTAGGTAAATTTCCAGTTAAGCTACAGCCTTTAAGCAGCTTGTAGATAATCCAACTTATGCTGAGCAGGAGTTTTAAGTTCAAAAGGCTTTTTATCCCTTAATACAGCAAAAATGATGTTGGAAACCTTATGCATAACAGCCCCCAAAGCTACTTTTTTAGGCTTTGAAAGTTTTTTCTCCTGATAATAATCATGGAGCACTGGATTGATTGCTTCGCCGTTGCGTTTGGTTCTTACAGATGCCAAGGCTATGGCATAAAGCACCCGTCGTCCTATTCTTGTGCCCCGCTTGGACATACTGATTTTTGTCCCCTTAAATTTGCCTGACTCATTAACAGCAGGATCTACCCCGAAATAGGCAAATAATTGCTTGGGCTTGGAGAAAGCAGAGAAGTCTCCGATTTCGCACATAAGGGTAACAGCAGATAGAAATCCAACGCCAGGTATTGAATCCAGATATTCGATTTGCTTTACGAATTCTTCTTTACTGTTTTTATCCACAAAGTCCTGAATCTTCGATAGGACTGAATCTATCTTGCTATCAAGAACTTCGATAAAGCTTAAATGAATATCAATAACCTCGTATACGGATGATAGATTATACCTAAAGTTTAAAGCTTTGGTCGCAGCATCATACAAAACGTCGTACTTGGTTTTAGCGAATTTCAATCCCTTTCTCGAAGTAATTGCTATAAGGTCCATAATGGTACCAGGCTCTGCATTGATAATATCTTCAGGAGTAGGAAAGTGCTTGAGTATCTGGATACTTGTTGCTCCAGTAACATCGGAGAAGACCTTTTTATAGCCTGGGAAGACGATGCTGAGCTGTGTTTTCAATTTGATTACGTAAGCACTGCGATGGTCAACAAGGCTGTAGTACTCCCTGCAAAGGACTCTAAGGTTCATTATTAGGTCAATAGGCATTACAGACACCTTAAGATCAGGAGAGTATCCAAGGGCAGCAATGCGTTTTGCATCGAATTTATCATTTTTTACTTTTCTTATCCCCACATTTTTGTTAGAATTAGTAATTAGAGGGTTGATGATAAAAACCTCAAATCCTAAATCTTTTAGGTGGCGGAAGAGTGGGAAATGGTAGATTCCCGTAGACTCCAGAAATGTTTTGGATTTCATGGAGTATAGCTCTTCTGCTTCTTTTATCGCCAGAACAGCATTTTTAAGGGAATCAGTATTATCATGCTCCACCTTGAAGGGTTTTCTAAACTCCCTTCCATCTGGTGTTAGGATACTGAACCAGCTGAAGTCAGCTGCAACATCCACACCAACACTGATATAGTCGGGTTGAAACAACACTGTAGAACAGCTCCTTTATTAATTAGTAGTCGAATAAGAGTATCCATTCTATTCGGTGAGTAAACATCCTAGCATGTGACACGGGTATCCCGAGAACCGGTCCCAACCAGCCAAATCGTAAATCCTCACTAAATGGAATAATTAGCTTTTTCACGAGTATAGACCTCACAATAGTGGGTCTCCCAGGAGGTGGACATTTATCCTCTATTCATGAGAAATTGTACTATACGATCTGTTTCAAGTCTATACCAGTTCCGGGGTATCACCAGAATCTATTGCTTCTGTTCTAGCGCTAGTGTAGTTCACCGCTTTTATTCCACGGTTCACTTGACATGGAGCCTCTTATGGCATGTTGTGGGGCATCAAGGCCATCACCCTAACTGAACTGGGAGAAGGGCTTTGGTAGAAGTGGTGATGCCTGGCACACAAGCCTAACATGCCATATTCTCCACATCAAGTGACTTTCGCGGCATAAAATGCTACTACTTTTTATGAACCGCACTACTAGCTAGAAAGCTTTCCTTAGGCGCTAGATATGAGGAGCGCAATGACAAAGGAATTAAGTGTAAAGTCTGGAAGTCGTATTGTGAAGGAAATCCGAACATTAGCAGGGAGATATGCATTATCGTTCGGAAAGATTCGACTTCCGATTAAGTTAAATCATGTAACTATGTTACAAATACATTATACTAGGAGGTTGAAAGATTGAAGAAATTTCTGGCTGATTTAATTGAAATACCCGGTGTATCTGG
>JAQWBH010000150.1 GCA_028707405.1 Parabacteroides sp.
GAGCACCTCGTATCCCGATTGCCTTAACAGGGCACCGATGAAGCCCCTTCCTATATTTCCTGCTCCGAATTGTATACTTTTTTTCATGCGATTGTGTCCACCCTGAACAGCCGGTTGGACTTTCTGTATTTTATTCATCTGTTTGAAAATTATCCCACTGTTGTCCGATAAAACTGTTGAGAAGAGGTACTCGGGCAAACTCGAGTTTTTCCCGTCGTGCTAATAATTATCGCTTTGCATTCATCACAATAGGAGTTTACAATTAGCATACATACTTTCTTTCGACAATCGGTATAAGGAGCAGCCAGTCCCAGTGATGAAGAAGTCAATCTGTATTCCCTCAACTACATTAATGTAAAGATTGCAACACCTTGCAGTAGCGTTCACACGCAGGAGAGAATGATCTGCCTAAGCAACCTATTGGTCACCCCAAATAAAGAAATGAAACGTTACATTATTAAGAAACCTTTCTAATACCCAATCCGTTTTGCAGCTTTTTCGCGTAACATACGCAATTCATCTCTCGACCTTGGTAAAACAGCAAATTCCGAGGGATAATCAGTTTCAATAATGTCAGGCATTGCAACCAGCTCACGTAGATATGCGATTCGCCGGTCCGATTCTCTACCCACCCTGTCGGCACTGGGGTGAATTGATGTCATTATGGATACTCCTCGTTCGTGCAACATACCATAGAGATCTTCAAGTTCCGGATCTACCGTGAGCCGGATGTAGGCCATGATCTGACGCCAAGGGATGGGAGAGCGGTCATATTTTTCGAAATGCTCCATTGAGCTAATCTCAACACAAAACATCCTATCATTCACACCATGTTCCCAGTAATACATTGCTTCTTCTATCGATCTAACGCTCAACATGATATTTTTGTATGGATACCATTCTCCCCCCTCTTTCAGTTGTTTGATGTAATAATCCCAAGTATGGGATCCATTATCCTTGTTATCAAGATTAAACACGGTCTTATCTTTACCCCACTCAAACATCTCCACGATGGTGGGAATCTTGTATTGCGTGACATTTCCTTCCCGATCTTTCAAGTTGAATTGTTGAAGCTCTTCATAAGTAAAGTCCGAAACAAGACCTGTGCCGTTGGTGGTTCGTTTGATATCCGCATCATGCATCAATACCATGATACCATCTTTAGTGAGACGAGGATCAATTTCAAAAAAAGAGGGTAAAAGCGATAGTGTTTTCTCACATGACTCGATACAATTCTCAGGGAAATAGGGAAGCATCCCCCCACGATGAGCACTGATAATGACATCTTTTTCCGGGTTATATGAAAAATAATCTTGGAGTTCTTGCAGAGAATTGACACTCACTGTATGTAATTCTTCAATTTGTTGGCAGAACACCATTGAGAACTGAAAAGTTATGAACAATTGGATTAATAAAAGTTTTGTTTTCATTTGCTATCTGTTTTCATTTGCTCAATCGCAATCAGTAAGGCGTTTGGATAGTTGGTAGTAAGGGCGTACAAATATTTTTCTCGCGCCAGATACCACTTTCTATTCTCCTCACTATCTACATTATATACACTTACTCGAATTCCTTTATCGGTAAAATCTTGAATTGTATGGTTTCCTATTGTCTGACCATTATGAAAAAATATGACTGATGTGGAAAAGTTAGCCCATTTGTATGATTTTTCTTTAAAATATTCTGGACTAATCTTCGTATTCATCAAACCACAACTCCAACTACCATCTGAAGCCGCTAAAGTCCTTTTCAGAATGTTCTCTTTCGCAACAATGAATTCAACAAAATTGTCAGCTTTCATATCCCTGATGACTTGTGATGCGCTTTCAGCACAACGAGAAGAAAGCTCATCTGCCTCTTCAACCGGTAACGCAAGAATTGACTTCACGTCTAGCCAGAGCAGAATGGTGCCAGCTTCTAAAACCCTTTCAAGATAATTCTCTAATAATGGAATATATTCGCCATTTGGTAACAAACCTGCTGACTGGATTTCTTCATAAGTTGCTTCCCAAGGATGTAATCCATTGATCATGTCATTATTATCAGCATGTGCTACGATCACTTTTTCGTCTTTTGTAAGATAGACATCACATTCAGCAGCATAACAACCCAATTCGATAGCATAGTTAAGTGCTTCAATGGAATTATCAGGACACCCCTTTTCAATCGCCCCCCCTCTGTGGGCTACGACTTTGTTATTTGGCAAGGAAGGCCGTTGTAACGTTGTATGTGATTTCAACAAATCATTATTAATTGATGAATCATTTTTATCATTCGAATTGTTTGAACAATGAAAAAAACAGAATATCAGCATTGTGAAGAATGATGACAAATAAATGCTTTTCCTATTGTACATATGATATCAAGTATAATAAATGTTGGCCTCAACTAGATGACCTTAAGCAAAATCTTTTCAACCTCATCACAAATAGGCATAGCTCTTAAAACTAAAACAGATTAAATCTACGCGCGATGATTTACTGAGATATTAACAGATCAAGTAAGCAGTTCAATTACTTCCAATGGTTTCCAACAAGATCTTAGGATAATTGGTTGTTATTGCGTGCAACTTATCCATGTTCGATATGTACCAGGATCTGTTATCATCAGAGTCTACATTATAAACGCTTACTCTAATACCACTTTTTACATAATCATTAATAGTGTAGTTCCCTTTTATTTCACCATTGTTATAAAAAATGGAAGATATAGAAAAGTTTGCCCAGTTAAATCCATTCTGTTGGAAAGAAGAGGGAGACATATCTGCATTCATATAGCCACAGAACCAATCACCTTTGGAAGCATTAATCGTTCGTTTTAGCACGTCAGATCTCCCGACAATAAATTCGACAAAATGATTGGCTTTCATCTTCCTAACAATTTCAGAAGCTCGTTCTGCGCATATGGAAGAGTACTCATTCCCCTCACTCTGAGGAAGAGATGCTATAGTCTTAATATCAATCCAAAGCATGATAGTCCCTGCTTCTAGCACCCTCTCCAGATAATCTTCTAGTTTTGGGATAGTCTCACCATTGGCTAATTTACCGGCAGCAGTTATCTCTGCATACGTGGCTTCCCAGGGATAAAATCCGTTGACTTTATCCCCACTGTCGGCGTGTGCGACAATTACCTGATTATCTTTGGTAATATAAGCATCAATTTCAGAAGCATAACAACCTAATTCAATTGCATAATTCAATGCTTCCAATGAATTGTCGGGGCATTTTTTTTCCATTGCGCCGCCTCTGTGAGCTACAACCTTATTATTTGCTTTTTTTGGTCTTTGTAATTGCTCGACCTGCCCGGGAGAGTTCCCCGGATCTACCGGGTCACTCTCTTCTGCGGAACAGGATACGAGTACAAGACATGAAAATAGAATTGTGAGATAATCTTGTATCACTATTTTCATAGTTATTGCTCAGTCTCTTGTTTGTAGTTTCTTACACAGCGGAAAGGCAATATTGCATTACCATTGTCAACATTCCTCATATCCACATATGTATGGGCGTGATTATTAATAACAACATTTAATCTATAGGCTTTGGTCTCATTATACAACAAAGGTACCCAAACCTGCTTTCTTAAACCATACATTTGCCATCCTTGTTTCAAATACCTGAATCCAGTGGGGAAGTAATTGAATCCAAATGCGTCTGCACCATCTGCAATGGGGGTATTTTGCCAATGAGTAGTATTACGCATCCAAGCAGCCATATTGTTTATACCTTTTGAGGTTGTCATAAACTGTTTGTAAGTAATTTCAGCTGCACTCACAGGATAACTGTCCCCCTGAGATTCAACACTCATTGCATAGGCAAGATCAAGCCAATCCTTAGCATTTGCAATATGATAACCGTATGGACATATCCCTTGGAGTTGCCAGGTAAGCGTGGGGTTATTTGCCTCATCGATAGAATTATCACCAGTCATCATAGCGTTGGTAACATAATCAATTACTATCTCATTACCGGCTGCATCTATAATCATATCTCCAGCTTGCCAGCCAACCGGGAACGTTTGATTAATTGCTCCATCGATCCCTCCGCGTGCTACACCTGTAAGCATCTCACTATATGTGTAAATTCGTCCGTGCGTATCATCACCTTGTAAAAGTCCACCATTTTCAGCCTCCTCATATGCTGGATTCAGTTTTGGATCAAGAACATGTTGAGGAAGTTCTTCATTGGAATTATATCCCCCTGAAGCAGACTGTGCAGAAGGGACCAGCTTTCCACCCAACTTAGGATTAATATTCCCACCATCCCAACGAATAGCAGCAACAATCCACTCCTTCATGGTTCCGTCACGTGCAATATACGATCGTGTTGGATATTCAGAGAGCACTTGATCAGGCATACTGTTTTGCGTGGTAATTCTTTCAAGCGTATACTGTAATGTATTCAAGTTGATCAACAAAGTTTTCATCCCATCAATATCGATGGCAGGAATAGTGACATCCTTGTTATCGGAAACATTATTTTCTATGACACCTATTCTACCATCAATCATCAAATAATACTGAGGATATCGTTGTTCGTTGGCATAATGCCCAATACGTAATGAACCATTCTTGAAATATGCTTCAATTTTAAAAAGACCCTCACCTAACTTCTCCATCTTATTGGCCTTGCCCACATTCTTATGGTCAGGAAGTGACGATCCCCAAATGAAACTAAAAATTTCAGGAGCCAATTGTTTAATGGTTACAACAGCTACAGCTTCACTTGTTTCAGGTGTACCTACATAAATTGATATTTTGGCTTCACGTTCAACTGCATTTTCAGCTGTATTTTCATCAGGTATGATCTCAATGCGATTTTCACCCAGATCCTCCACGTTAATCCAGTTAACTCCCTCTTCTATTTGAATATGATAAACATCCATATTTGTGTCAAATGACAAGATCTTAGATTCAATCTCATCAGCCATAAATTCCAACTGAGTGATCCCATCGTTGATATTCACAAATGCATCTGCTTTATCCCCAATCTGGACAATTTCAAATGAATTCTCTGTACCATCATCGAGTTTGATCGTCAGGTTCATTTTTCTCTTGTAATTAGGATTGGGTTGTACCGAAATAGAAAGACCTTTCTCTGTTAAACCATCACTATCAACAGTTATTGGCACAACTGATGCCCAACTGTCTTCTTCCAACGATGCCAACCAATTGAAATCTCTCTTTCGATAGGGATTAACTGTTACGATAGCATCCAATGCAACATCTCCACTTTCTGTTGTCCCATCAGCCATAAACAGGAGTTCTGAGGGAAAAATACTAATACGAGTCTGATCAGCCTCCTTGACAATATCTGAATCAGCATCTACGCTACATCTTGTCACCATCAATGCCAGGAGTGTTAGTATGACATAATACAAATTATTCTTCATGTTGTTATTTTTTACATGTTTTTCCGTTAATTACTGACCCTGCCATCCATCTGTTTGGGTAAGATTATAATTCCGGTTTAATGCTGATTGGGTTATTGGCCAAAGTAAAATATTCTTTTTACTTTTTTGACTTTCGAGACTTTGGTTGTAATCCCAAACCTTATCGGTACGAATCAATGTCCACCAAGTATTCGCTTCGGAAGCAAATTCTTTAAGGTTCTCCGTTACAATTGCGTCAAGTACAGCGGCATCAGTTCCATCGTTGTAGTAGCCAATATTTTTATATGCTCTATTGGTTATCACTCTCAGTGAAGCTAATGCTCCATTGTAGTTTTTCTTGTAATATTTAATCTCAGCATCAAACAGATACGCTTGTGCATAACGATAAATGACAATATCTGAATCAAGCACTCTGGTACCCGAAATCATCTGTCCAACAAATTTGTTAGCCCATCTCACTTCAAGCCCCCCAGTACCATAGGGGCCATGACCAAAGGTTACCGGTATACGAGTATCAGTAGGATCAGAAGTGATAATATCAATATAGTCATCTGTATAAAGCCACCACTGATTCTCACCAATAGGGACTTCTGTGTTTGCATAGGCAGGATCGATGTACCCCCTGTTCCATACATGTTGAGTCGGGAAACCACCTTCAGATTCTCCATATTCATTGGGAATTACATAAATAATTTCTTTACCCCGTTTGTTAGATGGGCTGAAAATTGCAACGAAATCGTCCTCAAGACGTGATGGGTTCAGTGAGAGTGAAGCAATTGCTGATTCAGCAAATGTCAGGTACTTATCACCTCCATTTTGGACTCTATACATCCACAAACCAAAATCAGCCTTTAACATAGCGAGTGCTGAAGGTGTAAGAATTGTCTTATCACTAGATCCCGTCAAAAATTGTTCAGCCGCAGCCAAGTCTGACTCAACCTGATCAAAAATTTCTTTCTGTGGAGACCGGGGCAAGTTGAGATCCTGAGAGGTTGATTCAAATCCTTCCAAGGCTAGTGGAGCATCACCCCATATTCTACCAATCCAGAAATAGGAAAAGGCTCTTATAAAATATGCATTGGAAAGAGCAAAATTACGGGCTTCTTCATTAACCTCCATATCATGCCCATATTTGATGATCAAATTCACCAGATTGATGGTTGTATAAAGGTTCGTCCAACTTGCATAGGGATTAGTAGCAGACATGGTCGCCGATACCATGTCTGACTGGTTATTATTGAGTAGGGTACCATGCGTACCTGGGCCCCAAAGACCGTTCCTATATTCACCCCAATAAATGACATTGGTCTTCATAGTATTGCGCAGATAATAGTATGCACCAAAAGTCGCTGATTCCAAATCATCCTCATCCTGCCACATGTTGGAGGCAGATAGTCGGTTGTCTTGAATTATATCCAATTTATCGTGGCAACTAGTCACAAAAATCAGAACACTAAATAGTAAAAGTATATTTTTCATCTTCAATATTTCTATAGATTTTTCTATTCAATAGATCATTAAAATACCACTTTAACACCAAACAAAATTTTCCTTGCTGGGGGATATGGATTGTAGTTCGTATCATACGTATCAGCAAAACCATACAGTCCGCCGGTAGTAACTGCTTCGGGAGATACACCCTTCACAGCCGTAAAATACATCAACGTATTGCCCGTGAGAGAAAGTGTTAGGCTTTGCATTCCAAAAGATCTGATCATTTTTGCGGGCAAATCATAGGAAAAGACAACATCCCTAAGTGCAAGATAATCACCCTTTTCAGTAAAAACATCAGATCTACGTCCAAAGTTCCTGTTACCCCAATCGGGATCATTTGCCGTAAAGCGTGCATACTTGGTATTGTCACCAGGTTTCTTCCAAGCAGTTTTTACATCGTTTACAAGATTGTAATTTGCATTTCCCATTGTAGCCATAAAATAGCGCATTTGCATTGCATTGAAGATACTATGGCCTAAAGCGTAATCCAGTGTGATAGAAAGACTGAAATTGTTATAACGAAAATTGTTCGTCAAACCACCTGTTGAATGAGGGGTAACATAACCAAGCAAAAACTGGTCTTCGGCATTAATGATGTCGTTACCATTTGCATCTGTCGATGAGCCGGGTCTATTTTTCCATTCATAATCACCCACATCTTTTCTACCCGCCAATGCAGGGTTTGAGGAGGAATTCAAACGATCGGATCTCCTGAAACCTCTGGAGCTGGCGTCATACAAGGCGGCATCAGCTTGGGCTTCAGTTTCTAGTATATGATCAACAATATATCCATAGAAACGGCCAAGTCGTTCACCTTCAGCGATTCCACCAAACTGTGTGCCGTCACCCATGATTATTCCGTTGATACGATTACCTGGTATTCCATTATCGGGCAACTTCAACACTTTGTTCATGTTGTAACTATAGGTGAAATCAGTAGTCCACTCAAAGTTCTTCTTGCTGATGTTCACCGATGAAAGCTCAAAATCGGCACCATAAAAGCGAACTTTCCCAATATTTGCGGTAGCAGTATTGTAACCGGTAATATCAGGTAGAGTAACATCAAAGAGCAGATCAGAAGTGACTTTGTTATAATAATCGGCAATCACACGTATTCGATTATTGAAGAAACCAAGATCCACGCCAACATTAAACTGAGAAGTGGTTTCCCAAGTCAACCCATAATTGGGCATGATCCCCAATGTGGTGGTTGCATTCCCATTGTAAATATTTCCGATGTTATAACTACCATATGTATCATATAGACCAATTCCGTTGTTTCCTGTTAAGCCGTAACTTAGGCGTAACTTGAACATGTCCATAACATCAACATTCCAGAATGGCTCTTCTGAGATTAGCCAACCGAGTGATGATGCAGGGAAATATCCCCACCTATTCTCTTTCGCAAACTTTGATGAGGCATCCGCACGCATCGTGAGTGAGAGCATGTAGCGATCCAGGTAGCTATAATTTGCACGACCAAAGTAAGAAAGCATTGCTTCACTGGTTCTGGTACTTGCTGGATAACCACTTATTGACTCCGTACCGGCATTTAAAGTAGGTACTTTATCAGAAATAGCACCTGTCACGGCGGCATCTAGACTATTCACCTTATCAAAATTATAATCATAACCACCAAGAATATCAAGTCTGTGTTTATTAGCAAGTGATTTCTTATAATTTAAATAGGTCTGGAAATTGACACGGTTCAACTCAGAGAATCCCTCTCTTGTTTCACGAAGTGTAGAAATCGCATTAGCTTTTAAAAAAGAGTTGCTACGTGTATGCCTGTTGTGATTTGAAAGCTGAGCTACTGCGTTTAACCCATCCACAATTTTCCAATTCAGGTTCATGTTGAAACTGGATCTTTTCTGTGTGTTGTTTCTCACGTAATAACGATCATAAAAAGCAGCGGTGATAGTAGTATTGTTTGTTCCAAGTGCGGGAGTTCCATCCTCGAGATAATCACGATGAGTATTGGGGATTGAGAGTCCTCTAATTACTGTATTTCGGGTGTTATCAGGAAAATCCTCCATGTTTGTTTCTGCGTAGTCGAACGTGGTAGATGCGGTCAAGTTATGAACGACTTCAAATGAAGTATTTCCATGAAAAGTGATCCGATCAAATCCAGTAGCAACTCCCATCCCGGAATCTGATGTATATCCTGCTGAAGCGGCATAGGTCATTTTCTCAGCACCACCGTTAACTCCCACATAATAGGATTGCCATACTGCATCTCCAAACCATTGTGCCTGCTGATCGTTATCCTGGAAGGTGATGGTTTTGGTTGGGTCAATTGGATCCACGATCGATTGCCAACCTTCAGGTACTGTTTCACCTTCACCAAGGTATCGCGTCGTCCATTTTGAGTTTTCATTATTCCCTGTGCCAGCTGATTCGGCACCATAGAGAACTGATGGAAAAAGCCCCTCCTGTAAAGCTGGTCTGACAGTTCTTAAATAATCTGCAGCATTCATCAAATCATACTTCCTTTCAGGTTGTTGAAAACCCAACTGAGCATTGAACACAATCTGTGATTTTTTAGATGAAGTCCCTTTCTTTGTGGTAATAAGAATAACACCATTTGATGCCCTAGAACCGTATATCCCGGCAGAAGCAGCATCTTTTAGAACTTCGATTGATTCAATATCATTTGGATTTAAACCTGTCAAATCTCTTTGCACACCATCAACCATGATAATTGGGTCATTAGATTGATTGATGGAGGATCCACCCCGAATAAGGAATCTTGGGTTCGCTCCAGGCTCCATGCTTGTGGTCGCCACTCTCAATCCGGATACTTTTCCTTTCAGGTTATCTCCAATGGAGTTTACAGGAGAACCTTCCATTTTCTCACCGCTATATTGTCCGATAGCTGTCGTCAGTGTATATCTTGACTGGGTACCATACCCCACCACCACGAGATCTTCCAGGGTCTGAGAATCTTCTAGCAGGACAACCTTCAGGTTAGTCTTCCCGGCCATCGGAATCTCCTGTGCCAGGAATCCGATGTAGGAGATCTGTATCACGGCGTCGTTGCTGACATTTAACGAGAAAGAGCCATCCAGGTCGGTCACGGTGCCGTTGGTGGTTCCTTTTTCCACCACGTTGGCCCCGATAACGGTCTCCCCCTCCTGGTCCACGACCACGCCGGTAATCCTTCTCTCCTGTTGTTTTTGTTGTTGTGTTGCCTGCGGTGCTACATTCTCCTTGGGGGTCTCCACTCGCTTGATGTATACCTGGTTCTCTTTGATGGTGTACTGGCTGTTTGTTCCCTCGAACAGTTCGTCCAGCAACTGTTCAATCGACAGGTCTGTCGCCTTTACGGTCACCCTGCGGTTCACGTCCATCGCGTTGTCATAATAGAAGAAAGTGTAATCACTTTGCTTCTCGATGGCAGAGAGCACCTGTCTCACGGTACTGTTTTGCATGTCGAGGTTAAACAACAGGCCGCTGTCCGCCTTCACTTCCGCCGCCTGTACGGGTTGGATGCAGAGCATCAGAAACAAGACGATACAGCCGGCAGCAGCGTAAAATCTCTGATTATTTTGGAGCCATTTGTGCTCGAAATTGAAAAAAAAGGTATACATTTGATTTGATTAAA
>JAQWBH010000612.1 GCA_028707405.1 Parabacteroides sp.
CCTGCTTCGGCACGCCGCTTTCCCCATTTGGTCGAAGCATCACCATTGGCATATTCTATCAGATCGAAGATATCCTGCACATAACTATCCATATCGCACATCGGCAATCCCTGTTGCCCGCCGTCGCGTGAATTTTGACAGCAGACTGCAGCGGCCACAATCGGTACAGGTTGTGCATTTATATCCTCACAGAACTGGAAGAACTCAAAAAATCCCAATCCTTTACTCTGATGGTAGTTCCAGATATTCCTTTGCGGCTTTCGCGCTTCCAGAGCGCCAATCGTTTCTTTCCACCGATACATGTTATCCAAACCGTCACCATGCGTGAGGCATCCACCTGGAAAACGCACAAAACGGGGATGAAGACCGGCAATCGCCTGAGCCAAATCCGCGCGCAGGCCATTATTCCGCTCTTTGAAAGTTTTTTCAGGGAAGAGCGAGACCATATCGAAGGCATAGGTTGAAACCGCAAGTGGATAAATGACCAGCGTAGCACTATCAACATCGGCTGTAGCTTGCATCACCGCAGACAATTTTCGCCATTGCCGGGAGGAAACATCGATTCTGGCTTCAGCTATTGTAGCTTTGTTTTTATCTACCAGGCGGATGGCCATTTTTCCACCCTTGCCTGTCAATACTTTAGCGAAAAAAGAGAAATTGTAACGTTCGCCTTTATTCAAAGCAATACCATCAAATCCTCTATTAAACAAAGAGATACCAGGAGCGGATACATTCAATACGGCATAATGACTATTGTTGTAATGAATTGAATGAAGCGTGTCATAACGAATACTGAAAACAGTATTTGTATCAATGGATGTTTGATTAACGTTGCAAATGTTCCAGGCATAACGGTTGTTCCATGCCGGATCGCTACCCGCCTTATCCCCTTGATCGTATTCGAAATCGCGATTTTGAATGAGCTCTGCATACAATCCTCCATCAGCAGCATAGTTGATATCTTCAAAAAAGATACCGAACAGTTGAGAACTGATCTTCTTACTTTGTTCACCATGTATAGTAATATTTGCTTTTATGGGCAGTGAAGAAACCGCCTGCTCAGGCAATGTCAGTCACTCCTCCGCCTGCTTCTGTTTCTTTGCAGCCCGGTCTGTTTCAAGTAATAAACTGTCAACGAGCGTCTTGTCGACCATAATGATTGAGCCGTGTTTGGCGCCCTGCGGAACAGATATGCGGTCGGTTACATCATTCCAATGAATGAAATCTGCGGTTTGTCTGGCTTCATAGCGATGACGGGTATAAGCATCCATATATACAACATAATTTCCATTCCTGAGAGGGCATACAGCAGGTCCTTCTACCCAATCTGAAGCAAAGGGCTTGTCATCAGCAAGAATATATGGTCCTTCCGCATGATCGGCAATAGCCACATGCAGTTCTTTCCTGGCTGTAGGATAAATGCGCTCGTCTTTATATATCATAATATACTTACCTTCTTTCTTGCAAACGGTAGCATCAATCACATTATATCCGGGATCAAACAAAAGACGCGCCGGTGTAAAACTTTTGAAATCTTTCGTGGTCGTATAATAAATACGGTGATCATATTTTTGTCCGGGTTCGGTTTTCCAATTGCCGTTTTCTTTAATAGTGCTTGCCCAAAAGATGACATATTGCTGCTCTTCATCATCGTAAGTCATCTCGGGCGCCCAACAGTTGCGTACTTCATAACCGTTCATCACTCTCGGATAAGACTGGCGCGACCAATGAATGAGGTCTTTGGACGAGGCATATCCAATAGCATCGCCTTCCCAATTTAATGTCCACACGCAATGCCATAGTCCATCAACTCCTTTCATAATAAACGGATCGCGCATCTTTTTTTCAGTTGACCATGAACCGTAGTCACAAGTAAGAAAACTATGTTCGGGTCCGATAGCGTTCCACTTATAGCCGTCTTCGCTCCACGCCAAATGAAGACCGTTGCGATTATTATTCTTGTCGGTAAAATAGGCGAATAGATAGCGTGAATCATGATTATGTGCAATAAGCGGAAGCATACTTCCCAGAAAGAGTATCAATGTAATGCAGAGGCAGTATCTTTTCATGGTTGACTTAATTTTTAATCCACACAAAAGTAAAAAAACTATTATTAACTGCCTTAACTTCTCTCCGGAATATTTTAAGTGCTGTTTTGGGGTCTTTTTTATATTGTCTCAAGGATGATAGCAAGCTATCTTACAAAGACAAACAGAGAAAGATATTACTCTGCGCAAAATAGAGCACCGACCTTGTCCTGAATAGTACGTATTACCGTAGAATTACAAAATTCATCGATTATTAATAGGAATGTTATATCCTTCTTAAAAATAATGTGCTAATTTTGTTACAAATTATAAATAATTCATCAAATAATTGAATATATTGTCTAACTAACAACAATTTACAACACTAAATTAAACATTTATGCATTTTACATTTAAATCGCGGTTGGAAACTTCTCCAACCCTAAAGAAAATTAGCCCTAAAATGAAACTATCTTCAGTAGGATTAATTTTTAATCCA
>JAQWBH010000151.1 GCA_028707405.1 Parabacteroides sp.
CGTTCGGATGCTGAAAAGTGTTACAATTCCAGTTTCCTACCAATCCATACCAGTCTTCATCCTTGGAATTTTGCCATTCCAATGTGGGATGCGGACCTCCGAACCATCCTGCATCAATCCAGTAGGTTGTATAATTCATTAATTGTTTCTCCCGAATGATAGCGAGATTCCGCAGGTGATGCGCTGTAGTCATTCCTCCCCATGCAGGGAAAGAAACCGGAATTTCGACTTCTTTCCCAGACGGTTTTGGCGAAGCATATTTCACCAGATAATGGCGTAACTGATTCTGTGCACGTATTTTGTCGCCTTTCCAGAAGGTCATAAGTATGCGAGGTGTACGGATAATTTCGTTAGGATAAAGGCATAATTTTGTATTTTCCATGCCTGCTTGCAATTTTAGCCCTTTTGGAGAGGCCGAAAAATCGGCTTTCCATTGCCCGGTCCAGCCAATGGCAAAGATGATGCCTTCTTGTTTACGGCTGATATTAAAAAAGGGAAGATAACGACTTGACGACCGTCCGCTAGCTGTGACAAAATAGATATGGTTACCGATACTTACCGTTGTATCGTGAAGAGAGAAATCATCATAACGGTCGCGTGTACCTTGTGAATACATGATTTCATAATTGTCATTGCTGTTCACTTTACCTATATGTATAGGCATATCCGACGCCAAGATGTTAGTGATTAATTCACTCGTATCTTTATTGTAGTTTTCGATGGTCGCATACCATTCAACGGCTGGAAGATCTTTAGGAATGGAAGCTTCAATAGTGCATCGGAGGCCTGTCTTTGTGTCATCAAAAGTGCTTTTTATTGTTGTTATACCTGAACTGTCTATGCATTGGTTTATATGCCGGACAGAACGAGCAAGTATATCTGCTGAATGTTCTTTGCCATATTCAAAAGATAATGCGGGCGATGTTGTCGTAATCTTTTTTATCCAATGTTCAGCCTTAGTCTTTTCTCTAGAAGAATCTAAGGAAATATAACTTGTTTGACAATTACAAAGCAAAAGGAAGGCACAGAGAAATATCAGTTGTTTCATTACGCAGATAGTTTAAATTGTATGAATACGTTATTGCAAAAATATAAAATACATTCAACGTAGGTTGAACGCTAAAACAAAATATTGTTACATCCTTTTTAGAAAATGTCTCGCTGTATAACTGTAAGAATCCTTTTCCTCGATAATAACACGCTGCAATTTTATGCTAAAGCTTATTTTGAACAAATTACAAACTCTTATTTGTTTTACATATGCAGTTTCAGCTTTTATATCGTTATATTTGCAATTAGCTATTGCAATTCATTAAATACAGAAGTGATTATGACATTAAAGAAAGATAAGATTTTATGGGCGGATGATGAGATCGATTTGCTGAAACCCTATATTCTATTTCTTCAGGATAAAGGATATGAAGTGGTTCCTGTAATCAGCGGTCAGGATGCTATTGATTCATGTAAGGAAGATACATTCGACATTATTTTTCTTGATGAAAATATGCCTGGATTAAGTGGGCTTGAAGCATTATCACAGATTAAAGAACTTAATCCGGATGTCCCTGTTGTCATGGTTACCAAGAGCGAAGAAGAGAGTATTATGGATCAGGCTATTGGTAATAAGATTGCCGATTACCTTATTAAGCCACTTAATCCAAATCAGCTTCTACTGTCTATCAAGAAGAATGTGCATATGAATGTGATTATCACTGAAACGACAACCGTTGGATATCAGCAGGAGTTTAGTCGCATAGGCATGCAAATTAATGACTCGCTTACGACCGACGACTGGATGGAAGTCTACAAAAAACTGGTTTATTGGGAATTGGAGCTCGAGAACAATCAGGTGGCTATGAGTGATATGTTGCAGATGCAGAAAAAAGAAGCCAACAATGCTTTTGGCAAGTTTATTAAGAAAAACTATATGAATTGGATTCAGTCGCCGGATAAAAGGCCGTTGATGAGTCCCGATCTATTCAAAAAGAGAGTTTTTCCTATTCTGGAGAAGGGGGAGAAACTATTTTTTATTCTTATTGATAACTTTCGCTTGGATCAGTGGCGTGAAGTAAAAGATTTGCTAGCTGAATATTTTACGTTTGATGAAAGCTTGTACTACAGTATACTTCCAACCGCTACACAATATGCTCGAAATGCTATTTTTTCTGGTCTGATGCCGTCGCAAATCGAAAAGATGTTTCCTGACTTATGGGTAGATGAAGAGAGTGAAGAGGGGAAGAATCTGAATGAAGCACCACTGATTCGGACACAGATTGAGCGTTTTCGCAAGAAATGGACATTTTCTTATAATAAGGTGCATGATTCACAATATGGTGAGAAGCTGCTCACCACAATACCTTCACTGATGCAGTATCAACTGAATGTGATTGTTCTTAATTTTGTGGATATGCTTTCGCATGCACGTACAGAAAACAAGATGATACGCGAACTGGCCCAGAGTGAGGCTGCCTATAGAAGCCTTACCCGTTCCTGGTTCCAACATTCCGGAACATTGGAACTTTTTCGGCGTATTGCCGATAGAGGTTGTAAGGTGATTATCACAACAGATCATGGGACAATACGTGTGGATAATCCTCAAAAAGTAGTTGGAGATAAGAATACCAATACCAATTTACGTTATAAAGTAGGAAAAAATTTGAGTTATAACACGAAAGAAGTGTTTGAAATTCGTGATCCTGAAAAAGCCGGTCTGCCTTCGCCTAATTTGAGTAGTAAGTATATTTTTGCTACCGACAGCGACTTCTTTGCTTATCCTAATAATTATAATTATTATGTGTCTTATTATCGTAATACTTTTCAGCATGGAGGTATTTCTATGGAAGAAATGCTTGTTCCATTCATAACGCTTATACCTAGGTGATTATATGTGCCTATGCTTGATTAAGTTTTAGTAATTCTTCAATAATTTTTCGATCGTTGCTTAGGCGCGGAATTTTATGCTGACCGCCTAACTTGTCCTTACTTTTCAGCCATTCGTAGAATAGTCCTTTTTTAGCAATGACAATTTCAGGCAGTTGCAATGATATCTCTTTATAACGCTTAGCTTCATAGTCGGAATTCAAGTCCTGAAGTTCTTTGTCTAGTAGTAAGGCAAAGTTGGATAGGGATTCGGGCTCCTTCTCGAATTCAATAAGCCACTGGTGGCATCCTTTGGCAATATTCAGATTAAAGAGAGGGGCGGCAGTATATTCTTTTACTTTGGATCCTGTTAGGATACATACTTTACTGACGGCTTTTTCAGCATTATCGACCATTAATTCTTCACCGAAAGCATTAATGAAATTCTTAGTTCTTCCTGTGATGATAAATTTGTGGGGATACAAAGAGGTAAAGCGAACAGTATCTCCAATCTGATAGCGCCACAAGCCGCCTGTCGTACTGATTACCATTGCATAATTGACATCTTTTTTGACTTCAGTTAATGGCAGGACAGTGGGATTATCACTTCCCACTTCACAAAATGGTACAAATTCATAGAATGTACCATAGTCTTGCATGAGTAACAAGCTTTTATCTGCAGGATCATCCTGAATGCCGAAAAAGCCTTCCGATGCATTATAAGTTTCCATATAATGCATTTTATCTGATGATATAAGTGCTTTATACTGTTCACGATAAGGTTCAAAATTGATTCCTCCGTGAAAAAATACTTCCAGATTCGGCCATACTTCCGAAAGATCATTTTTCCCGGTATGCTTTAAGACCGCCTTGATAAGCGTCAGCATCCATGAAGGAACGCCAGACAAGTTTCCTACATCTTTGTTCCATGTATGCTCAACAATCGCTTTCATTTTACTTTTCCATTCATTCATCAGAATGATTTGTTTGGAGGGAACACGTATAAGGTTGGCTAATGGGTTGATGTTTTGTAAAAGTACAGCCGAAAGATCTCCGCAAAATGAATGATTATTCATCGCTGAAGGTTTCAAACTCCCTCCTAATATTAATCCTTTGTGTGTAAAGAAATGACTTCCTTGATGATTGCGCAGGTAGAGTGAGACGGTGTCAAAAGCGCCTTGGTAATGGCAATTATGTAAAATTTCGGATGTAATCGGCAGAAATTTGCTCCTGTCGTTTGTTGTACCACTGCTTTGAGCATACCATTTGGCAGTGGTTGGCCAGAGCAGATTTTTTTCACCATTGATCATGCGTTCAACATAGGGTTTAACATCATCGTATATTTGTAGTGGAACTCGTTTGTTGAATGTCTGATAGTCATGGATATTTTTGTAGTCGTACTTCAATCCCCAAGTCGTATTTTTAGCTTTTGAAAGAAGATGCATCAGTTGTTTATGCTGAATGACATCGGCCTCTTGTGCATATCGGGCAATCTGCAGTTGTCGCGGTCTGAATATGAGTGATATCGTATTTGTTAAAATATCCATGTCTTTTATATTTCTAAGGTACAAATTTAGGCATTCTCTTTTTATTTATACCTTTGTAGCTGTATAATTCTGTAGATAATGAAAATAGGAATTCTTTCTTCCGGAGGCGATTGTCCGGGGATTAATGCAACTATCCGTGGTGTTGGCAAGACAGCATTAATGTATTATGGGATGGATGTTATAGGTATTCATAGCGGTTTTATCGGGCTATTGAATAAAGATGTTCAAACGTTTGATGAACGCAGCCTCTCTGGAATTCTCAATCTTGGCGGGACTATATTAGGTACTTCACGTGAGAAACCTTTTCGTAAGCGTCTGAGTTCTTTGGGTGCTGAAGAGCCGCATCTGATAAAGCAGAATTATGATGAATTGGGTTTGGATTGTTTGGTTTGTATTGGAGGAAACGGGACGCAGAAAACAGCAGCGATGCTTTCACAGTTAGGTTTAAATGTGGTTGGTGTCCCTAAAACTATTGATAATGATGTTTTTGGCACAGAGATCACCTTTGGTTTTGATACCGCTGTAAATATAGCTACCGAAGCTATTGATCGCTTACATTCAACAGCCAATTCTCATAAGCGGGTTATGGTTGTTGAAGTGATGGGTCATCATGCCGGTTGGATTGCTCTATATACCGGAATGGCTGGAGGAGCAGATGTTATTTTGCTTCCAGAACTAGGGTATGATATGAATAAAGTGAATGCAACAATATTGGATCGTGCCCATAGAGGGAAACCTTATTCGATTGTTGTAGTTGCCGAAGGAATAGAAACACCCGAAAAAGGGCATCCATCTTATTATATTACTCGGATGATTGAGGAGGCAACCGGAATAGAATGCCGTGATACAGTTCTTGGGTATATTCAGCGTGGAGGGAACCCGTCTCCTTTTGATCGCAATCTGGCTACCCGTTTGGGAGGACATGCTACCGAATTGATTGCCAAAGAACGATTTGGGCGTATGGTTTGTGTAAAAAATGGGACAATAGATTCAATCCCTTTGTCAGAAGTGGGGTCAAAATTAAAATTGATAACAGCTGATAATGATCTGATCATTCAGGGTTCGAGAATGGGAATCTCATTCGGTTATTAATTAGTTGCTGTTTACGGCAGCTTCTTGTACTGTGTCGTTATCTTCTTCAGGTAGTTCGGCAAATTCTTGCTCAACGGAAGTTGTTCCTTCGTTCATTTTCTTTTTCTGTTCAGTAACGAAATGTTGCAGATCTTTGTCTAAACGTAATTTTTTGATAGCCATTTTAGCTGCATTCTGTTGTGATTCTTTTTTAGAATAACCGATACCAACACCGATTTGTACATCCAAAAGAGATATACCTGTCTGGAATACAGGATTACCGTCATTATCCAAAAATGATTCTATGACGTCGAATGTGATTTCTAATTTGTTTTTCTGACTCCATTCAATAAGGCTCGATTTAAAGTTTACCTCTTTTCGTGCAATAAAGTCGAGATTAAGATACCGTTTGATAAGTACATCGCGGATAAAAACATAGCATTTGTTATAGCCCTGATCTAAGTAAACAGCACCTACCAAAGCCTCCAGCGCATTTCCATACATATAGTTATTATGCGAAGAAACTTTAGTCGAGGCAACAACAATCTTATTAAGACCCATATTGTTAGCGATCTGATTTAGTGTCCCCCGTTGTACTATTTTCGAGCGTGTATTAGTTAGGAATCCCTCTCGTCTATTTGGGAAATGCTTATATACAATATCAGCAACAGCAGCATCCAATATCGCATCACCCAAAAATTCCAGTCGTTCGTTGTTTAGCCATTTTCCATCTTCGCTTTCTATCGAAGAAGACCTGTGCAGGAAGGCTTGTTCGTACAAATGAATATTATCGGGATAAAAATCGAGTATCTTATGTAAAGAAAGATAAGGCTCTCGGTTCTTATTCCTCTGGAGCCTTATCCACTTATTAAGCTTCGTAAGCACGATTACTTTACAAATTTTTTAACAATAGCACATGCATTGTGTCCGCCAAATCCAAAAGTATTGGATAGCGCAGCTCTTACCACTTTTTTTTGTGCTTTATTGAATGTAAAATTCAGCTTATAGTCTATTTCGGGATCTTCATCACCTTCTGCATGGTTAATGGTAGGCGGAACGATATCGTTCTCTACTGATAAGGCGCAAATAGCGGCTTCAAGCGCACCGGCTGCACCAAGTAAATGGCCTGTCATTGACTTTGTAGAACTAAGATTTAATTGATAAGCATAGTCTCCGAATGTTTCTTTGATTGCTTTAGCTTCCGAAATATCTCCCACTGGTGTTGAGGTTCCGTGAACATTGATATAATCAATATCCTCTGGCTTCATTTCTGCATCTTCAAGTGCGTTTTGCATCACTAATTTTGCTCCCAGTCCTTCCGGATGAGAAGCCGTCATGTGGTAAGCATCGGCCGAAAGGCCGCCGCCAGCCACTTCACAATAGATCTTTGCACCACGCGCCAAAGCGTGTTCCATTTCTTCTAAGATAAGACAAGCAGCCCCTTCTCCAATTACAAAACCATCGCGACTACCACTGAATGGACGCGAAGCGGTCTCTGGTGAATCGTTGAGTGTTGATAAGGCTTTCAAAGCATTGAATCCTCCAACACCCACAATCGCAATAGCTGCTTCAGCGCCGCCGGTAACGATTGCATTGGCTTTACCCAAGCGAATGTAATTGAAGGCGTCGACTAGTGCATTCGTTGAAGATGCACAGGCGGATACGGTTGCAAAGTTTGGTCCTCTGAATCCATATTTGATTGAGATATGGCCTGCAGCCATATCTGCAATGATACGCGGAATAAAGAAAGGACTGAAATGTGGCCCTTCTTCATCTTTATATTCCCTTACTTCTTCTTCGAATGAATGAATACCGCCAATACCTGTTGCAAAAATCACACCGATGCGGTTCTTGTCTTCTTTCTCAAGGTCCATAGCTGCATCATCTATTGCTTCTGTAGCAGCAATAAGCGCATATTGTGAATATAAATCATGTTTACGAGCCTCTTTTCGATCGAAATATTTTGAGGGATCGTAATTTTTTACTTCACATGCAAAATGTGTTTTGAACTTTGATGCATCAAAATGAGTAATAGGTCCCGCTCCACTTCTCCCATTAATAATTCCATCCCATGTTTCTGACATGTTATTACCTAAGGGAGAAATAGCACCAAGACCTGTTACTACAACTCTTTTTAATTCCATACTTTTTTAAGTACAACGAGTGATTACTTCTTTGCGTTTGCTTCAACGTAAGCAATAGCGTCACCTACAGTAGTAATCTTTTCTGCTTGATCATCCGGAATCTGAATACCAAATTCTTTTTCGAACTCCATAATCAACTCAACAGTGTCAAGAGAGTCTGCACCTAAATCATTAGTAAAGCTTGCTTCGTCGGTAACTTCTGACTTTTCTACACTCAGCTTGTCTACGATGATATCCTTTACTTTTTCAGCAATTTCAGACATAACTTTTTCAATTTAGATTAATTAAACCAATATACTTTTTAAATTTGCGGTGCAAAGTAAAGAAATTTTTATGTTATATCACAAATATAATAAGCTAAAAATACGGAATACTGCACATTTTTTTCTTTCGTGTGCACAAAAATAGGAAAAATGATGAAGAATATTGCAATTTTTGCTTCGGGCTCAGGTACAAATGCTGAAAATATTACTAAATATTTTTCAGAGAATGACAAAATCAAGGTGGCCGTCGTTTTGTCAAATAATAAAAATGTCGGCGTTCATGCTCGTGTAAACAAATTAGGAATACCCTCTTTTGTTTTTACTCGTGATGAATTTGTCGAGGGATCGCCAATTTTGGCAAAACTGGAGGAATATCATATCGATTTGATTGTTCTTGCCGGATTTATGAATAAAATTTCTGATTCGTTATTGAAATATTATCCTGAGAAGATTGTTAATATCCATCCTGCGTTATTGCCTAAGCATGGTGGAAAGGGAATGTATGGAATGCATGTGCATGAAGCAGTGGTTGCTGCTGGTGAAAAGGAATCAGGTATCACTATACATTACATAGATAGTCAGTATGACCATGGGAAAATTATTTTTCAGGCAACGTGTCCGGTTTTACCTACTGATACTCCTGAAGATGTAGCGGCGAAAGTACATGCCTTGGAATATGCTCATTATCCTCATGTGATCAAAGAATTGCTTACTGATTAAGACTTTTGATTATAAATCCTAACTGTTGCAGTAATGCTGCTTCACGTAGAGTGGCATTTGCAATGGTGTAGGCGTGAAATTCGCGATGATGGTGAAAGTTTGCCCTAAACCATTCGAATTTTTCTGGTTCTGCGCGTAAAGCTTTGTCTGGAACAAGCGGATTAAAGGGTTTTAATAAAGCTTGCTCTATACGGTTTGAAGCAAACATGTTCATATCGATAATGGGCTCTAGAGGAACGGGGGGAATCACATCTACTATTTTATCTATAGAAAGATGGAAAAAGGTGGCGATATTTTCGAGACAGATCCTTGTTCCATTTGCTTTTCCATCGGCTGAAAATCCGGCGATATGAGGAGTGGCAATCGAGGCTGACTTGAGTAGCTCACGGCTGATATCCGGCTCGTTTTCCCAACAGTCGATGACCATTTCACTAATTTGACCATTTTGATAGGCCTTTAGTAAAGCCTCGGTATCGTGTACGGCTCCACGTGAGGCATTAATATACCAAGGCTGACGTTTCAGTTTTTTGAAAAAAATGGTATCGGCGAGGTGTCGGGTTGCAAATTTCCCCTCCTTTATCAGCGGCGTGTGAAAGGTAATAATATCCGATTTTTCTGCAATGGTATTTAAGCTTACGAAATTAGACTTACCTTCAATTTCTTCTCGCGGCGGGTCATTGCGGAGAACATTCATACCTATAGCAGAACAAACTTTCTCCACTTTTTTTCCAACGTGACCTACTCCGACAATACCAATAGTCTTACCTGCTAATGGTTTATTTGTTTTGAGTGACAAATCAGCGAGTGCTCCCAAAATGTATTGACTGACAGAAACAGCATTACAACCAGGGGCATTCTTCCACGTGATGCCTGCTTCTGCACAGAATTGGGTATCAATATGATCAAATCCTATTGTTGCTGTTGTGATGAGCTTGATTTTACTTCCTGAAAGCAGATTTCGAGTACATTTATCTATACTGCGCACAATCAGTGCATCAGCATCGTGCAACGCATCTGGTGTGAATTCTTCGGCAGGAAGATAGACTACATCAGCTATCGGTTCAAGAATTCCCTTCAGATAAGGGACAGTATTATCGGCTACTATTTTCATTTTGCTCTATTCGTTTTTTTTTAAGATGTCCCTCGAATGTATAGTCGCCAAGCTAATTTGGGCGTTATATAGAAGAATATCTCCTCTTTGCTTTTTGAAGCAAAGATACAGTAAGTCTGTAGTAGAACAAAATGAACTTGCTCATTTTTATAATGCGGTACAACTTTTGAAAACACATTCTAGCAAAGCTTTATTCGCATAGCTGTTTTTCTTTTCGGCTTCTTCAGCTTCAAACCAATTGAGCGGAGTTACGTCTTCTCCGCAGATATCAATGCCTATGACATCTTGTTTGCACAAAATAAGTGCGAGTAATTCTTCCAGCTCATTAAGAGATAACGAGCCTTGATCCCAATTGGTTAGTGCAGACTCTTTGTTGAGTACGTCTTTGTCAACCGAAATGTATACGGGCTCGTTTAAATGATTTGTTGCAAACCGTTTCCAGCCTTTTTCGTGTGACAACTCCTGTTCACTGTAGAAAATTAGTTGGCCGGGAAATTGTCCCTTTATCCGTTGCAAAAGAGTATCCGAAGCTCCGATTATACATACTTTCCGAATATTTGGATTTGTATCGAGAGCTTCCTTTACCCAACAACCGCATGACATCAGATTGTCGAACAGTGTAGGCTGCATATCCGGATGATGATCAAATACGATAAGTGAAAAAGGATCATTAATCTTATCTGTCCATAATTTGCTGA
>JAQWBH010000613.1 GCA_028707405.1 Parabacteroides sp.
CTGACATCCTCCAGCGTTAGAGGTTTTGAAGTTGGCTGGACCGATGATGTGGGCTGGCTGCCGCTGAAAAGAGAAGTCAAGCTATCAGCTACTGTGTTCAGGGACTGTGCAGCACTACGAAGTTCACTGACACATAGGTCGAGTTCACTCATCTTGCTCATCTGGTGCACCTCCTTCCCTGGTGGATTCTTTCTGCTTTTGAAGCGCGAGAAGCTTCTTGGCAAGACGTTTAGACACGACGCTTATTGCCGTGAGGATGCCTGCAAGTTCTTCGCCCAGCTCGGCATCACGCATTTCTGCGTTCCTTTCATTTGCTTTCGCTTGCATTTTCTTACCTCCGTTTCCGAGAAGCTTTACCGCCCCTCTACCGTCTACAGACAGGAGAGGGGCGGTTGCGTACCACGGAGAGTGGTTACTCGAAAAACTTCTTCAGGGCTTCGTCATTTCGCAGGATGTCAAGTATACGGCGTACATGAACGGTAATACTGCGTGATGATTTAAAATCGTACTTGGGCGCTAATTCACGCACGGTTTTTTCAAGGATAATCCGGTCTGTGATAAGGTCACGGTCTCCTTGGGTGAGAGTAGCAAGGGCGGCGTGGAGTGTGTCTAATACAGCTTTTTGTTCTAAAATTCCTGTGATATCAGCGGGATCGGAAGGCTCATAAAATGTATCCGATCCATCAGAATCGTTACCCAACGGCTTATCAAGCTCAACGGTGCGACTTGTGCGAGACTCACATAACTCGCATTTTTGATTGCATTTGTTTGTGTCTTTCCATACGCATTGGAATTTCCGCTCCTGATGCTTTTGTTCCCGCCATATAAAGCGCATATTGTCGCGTGCGAGGTCTTCGCCCATTTGATTACGAGGTAGGCGGACAACAAGACCGGATTCTTCATCGACATACCAGCGTTGAGGGAATGGATTGTTCGTTTCGTCAGTATGGGTAAGGCACACTGATCGTGATACCTCGGTGTGGATTTTTCCATCGTCCGATAACGTATAGTAAGCCATCGGCTTGCCGGAATTTGTGCGGTGCGGAATGGGGGTGGGTTTGAAACTGCTGCTCTTGCGATTAGTCATTTTGTTTTCCTCCTTGGATTGACATTTGAGGGATTGACTAGGCAAGAGCAGAGAGGTATGATGGTTAGGAATTGATATGAAATGCTCGTATCTATTAAAAATAAAGAGACTCTTGCCGTAATCCTTGGCAAAAGCATATAGTTGATGGGAATTGCGCCGCGCTCGCGGAAAGGATGATTATGTATTACAAGTGGTTACATACGCTTGCGTAACACTTGCAAGGGAGTCAAACGATGATGAGACTGTGCTTTGGGACTTTTGTGAGAGTCCTTAAGTTGTGTAAACTTCCGTCAGTGACCGATGTTCAACTTGTCGGTTCGTTGACGCGAACCATAGACCCAACCTGCGAGTACGGGGATAGTGACGGGACAGCGGTGTCGCGTCTGCTTAGTTGCACCCAGAATCTTTCAAACGGGCAGATGCGTCGGACAGGACAAAAGGCAAGAACAGACCATAGTGACTTTGAGAGTGGTTTGGGGACAAATCGTCTCAGCAATGTCGTGCTTGCTGGGCAAAAAGCTGACAAAGATGAAGTCATTAAGAAAATCGCTGAGGATGTGCTAACTCTCATTGATGAAGATAGAAAGGCGCTCGCTGCGCTCGCTATTCTCGATATCATCAGAAAGGACACGGCCATAGATGACGACAAACGCCTAAGTTTTGAGAAATATCTTGGGACAACAAAAAAAGCCCTGCTTTCGCAGGACGGGTACATACTCTCTGAACTCTTTGCTGGGGTATTGCTTTATTCAGTTGTTTCGGTCCAGAACACCGTGGGAAAGGAATGTGCCGTGGAAATTGATAAGGCATATGTTGACGGATTTTCGGAGCAGGACTTCCTTTATGACTTCGCGGCAGGCTTCCCTGATACTCGCTATGCTATAGAAAAAACGGCTGATTTAAAAGTACCAGTTGATGATGTTTTGATTGGAAGTTACCTGTCTAAGGTCAACGACAAATACAACGAGATAAAAACATTGCTGTATAGCGACCAACCAAAGCCGTTTTACAGCTTCTATGTATGCAATAACATACAACGGAGAATTCCTGTACAGTGCAGAGTCGGTTCTTCTCTCAAGATGATTACCATAACGAACGCGACATCAAAGGCTTTGGCTGACTGTTCTCGTTTCGTGATATTGTCTGGGACGGGAGGGTTGGGAAAGTCTATGATGTTACGACATCTGCTGTTGGACGCGATAGAAAGATTTGATGAAAGTGGCATTCTCCCTTTGTTCGTCGCGCTGAAAGACTACGCTGATAACGCCGAAGAATTGATTGACTATGTGTTTTCTAAGATGGAAGGCTATGGCGCAGGGATAACAAAGCGCCAATTCGAGAATCTCCTTGCGGATGGAAAGTGCCTTCTTTTGTTTGACGGTCTTGATGAAATTGGCACAAAACACGGTGGTAAGTTCGAAACAGAGTTAGA
>JAQWBH010000614.1 GCA_028707405.1 Parabacteroides sp.
TGCCCAAAATGTAAACATATCAGGCGTTGTTAAAGATAATGAAGGGCTTACAATTCCAGGCGTTTCCGTGTCTGTGAAAGGTACAACAACAGGTACAATTACAGACCTAGATGGAAAATACAATATCAAAACATCGAAGGGGAGTATTCTTGTTTTTTCTTTTGTGGGTTATAAAACGAAAGAAGAAACTATCGCCAATGAATCTATTTTGAATATTACACTCAATGTTTCTAGCATTGGCTTGGATGAAGTTGTCGTAGTCGGTTATGGAACGCAATCAAGACGGACAATAACATCTGCTATCACTAAGGTGAGTGGAGATGTTTTGAAAAATGTTCCGGTCAACACGCTTGGTGAAGGACTCAAAGGAAAAATAGCCGGTGCCAGACTGTATTCTGACAATAATACACCTGGATCTGACGCTATAATCCGTATTCGTGGAGGTTCCTCTATCAACAAAAGCAATGATCCTCTAATCTTAGTTGATGGCATCGAACGGTCATTTTCAGGTATTAACCCAAATGATATTGAATCTATAGAAGTTTTAAAAGATGCCTCTTCTACAGCCATATATGGGTCAAGAGCATCCAACGGTGTTGTTCTGATTACAACGAAGAAAGGTTCGGAAAACCAATCTCCTCAAATTACTTTTGAAGCAAACGTTGCATTACAACAGGCTGAGACTCTATATGATTTTATGAATGCAGAAGATTATCTTAATACCGTTCGTCCTGCTGTTGCAGTAGGTCCGAATGCTAAATACAACCGGATGGATGGTTATTCCGCTAGTTCGGGGAACACTGAATCATCTATATACTCAACACGCTATTTGAAAGATGGCGAGAGTGTTCCGGTAGGATATAAGTCAATGAAAGATCCTCTGGATTCAAGTAAGACTTTAATTTTCCAAGATAATAATTTCCAAAATGAAATATATAAAAACGCATTATGGCAAAATTATTATGTCGGAGTTAATGGAGGAAATGAAACAATTAAATACAATGCCAGTGTAGGATATACAGATGATGGAGGTGTTGCCATAGCAACAAATTACTCACGCCTGAATTTGCGGAATAACATGGATATAAAAGTGAATAGCAAACTGTCTTTTGTTATGGGGTTCGATTATTCTAAAACTAATTCTTCTGAATATCCAAATCAAATGAACATCATTTCAAGAGGCTTGGCTACTCCTCCTACACAGAAGAAGTATAATGCGGATGGAACACCTACAAAAGGTTATAATGCAACTTCTCCCAACCCTCTCTGGTATAAATATTATAATGATCAAAGTAAAGAAGAAAAGCGCCTATCGGCATTTGGCAAATTAACGTATCGCATTATCGATGGATTAAAGGCAGATGTTCAAATGTCAACATATAATGATCATTATAGAAGCGATAGTTTTGAAAAAGCAAATGAATTTAGCGGTTTGCGTACAACCACTGCTGCTTTTTACGAATTAAACCGTAATAAACTCGAAGCTTATGGAACTTATAATAAAACCATCTCTGATCACTCATTATCTATAATGGCAGGTTATTCATATCAAAAAGATAAGAGCCAATCAATGTCTGCTACTGTAACGGGTGCAAGTTCTGATAAAGTACCGACTTTGAGCGCAGGACCTACTAAAAAATCAGCAGATAGTGATTTTACAGATGATGTCACAATCGGTTATTTTGGACGATTATCGTACGACTTTCAAAAGAAGTATCTTTTTAGTGCGACTTTTAGAGAAGACGCCTCTTCGCGATTCGCATCAGGAAATCAATGGGGCTTCTTCCCCGGTGCCTCTGTCGGCTGGGTTATGTCTGATGAAGAATTCATGAAAAATATATCTACAATCAATAATCTTAAATGGCGTGTCAGCTATGGTCAGACGGGTAATAATTCCATCGGACTGTATGATGCCTATGGAAAATACTCTACAGACGCAAAATATGATGGAAATGCAGGTATTATCCCATCGACCATGCCTAATTCGGAACTGACGTGGGAGATATCCACTCAGTTAGATGCAGGATTCGAACTCTCCATGCTGAATAATAGATTGAGTATGAATGCCGATTACTTTGATAAAAGAACAGATCATTTATTGTTTAGTAAAGAAATGCCTAATACATCAGGTTTTAGTAGTGTCCAAACGAACATAGGGAAAGTTAAGTTCTATGGTTTTGATATCGAAATAAACTCAACTAATATCTCCACTAAGAATTTTGTATGGACTTCCAAATTTACATGGAGTTTCGTGAAAAATAAAGTATTAAAATTACCGGATAATGGACGAGACAAGAATCGGATCGGAGGTATTACTCTGGCTGATGGTACGGCCTATGGAGGAATAGCTGAAGGCGAACCCCTTTACAGATATTATGGCTATGTTGTTGATCATATCCTTGAAACGCAAGATCAGGTAGATAATGCGATGTACGATAATTCTGCCAAAGGATATCGCAATTCTGATGGCAAAAAGATAGCCGGACGTAAGGAAATAGGAGAGTATGAATGGAAAAAC
>JAQWBH010000615.1 GCA_028707405.1 Parabacteroides sp.
TCAGGAATGTCATAAATATCGTAATCTGGATCAGTATATCTTGCGCACCATAATCATTAGGGCTTAGTGCCCGAGAATAAAGTGGCAGCAGCAGTATGCCGATAAATTTACCGAATATCGGAATCATTCCATAGATGGAGAATGACTTAATAAACGATTTCAATACTAGATCTCATTTTGCACAATGATTCTTGATACAAGCCTGTATACTTATCATGAGTTTCACTCATTTGGAGGAAATACTCTTTAAAATAGGTACAATTGATGTTCTTATCTGAAATTCTACATTCCATCCCTTAGCCCCTTCCATTATCAAGCTTGAGTCATAAGCTGTCAGTCTTGAATACACTTTTTCCAAGCCATCAGCAAATCCTTGTGGATTATCTGGAATTAATACTCCGTTCTGATCATTGATTGCCTCTCGGTTTTTATTAGTATCTGTGGCAACAACTACCATGCCAGATAACAGATATTCCACTGTCTTTGTTACTATTACATCTGTATAATACGGCGTAATAGGAACGTAGGATACTCCTATGTTGCATTTTTCGAAAAAGGGAACTATCTCGTCGTTTGGTAGATAACCATAATATTTCACTATATCTTCCAGTGAATTTTTTCTGATCTCATCGTTCAATAATCGTACATGTTCAGCGTTGCCCTTGCCAATAATAGAATATTGCACAGAAGCATCCGGATGCTTTTGCATAAATAGCTTTAGTCCGGAAACTGTTTCATGTACTCTTCTGAAATTCAATGTCCCAATATACAATAGTTCAATTGACCTGAACTCCTTAACCTTGCTCGATATTGGCTTCATTCCCCATGTAACGATGTGGCAGGCATCTGCTTTAATCCTGTACATTTCAATAAGTTCAGGAGTTTGAACAAAAAACTTGCTATATGGGAGCATAATAATTTTCTCCCAAGCATCCCAGAATATATTCCGTAGTTTTGATGGGCTCACATTCGTTGTAAAGAGTTGTAATATATATTTATGGTGGGGAGCAATTATCGGAATCAGGAAGGCAAACATAGATGAATATACTAATATCACATCAGGATTCTCTTGTTTGATGTACTGTGCTGTATTACAAGTAAATATCAATTTATCCCAGATCCCCCGCCATTTGCGGTGAATACTGCCTTTGCCAATTACTCTGATTTGATGTTTATCTGTCAGGTAATCGCTAAATTTGTAATGAGAATGTAGCATCCACCCACATATCCATACTACTTCCATGTACTTTGATAATTCTATACTTCTATCAAAATGAAACCTGGGTTCACTCATGATGGGATTTATAATCATCAGTTTCAAAATATTGTACCTATCCTTTTCTGCTGTTTATCATTTGTCCATTCGTTTAATAACTTTCGCGGGTACACCGCCTACCACTGTTCGCTCAGGAACATCTTTTGTTACCACTGCATTTGCTGCAACAACGCTACCTTTGCCGATTTTCACTCCGGGTAAAATGAATGTGTTTGATCCTATCCATACATTATCTTCAATGATAATATCTCCTACTTTTGCCCCCCTACTTTCTTCTGGTCCCGTTGCGTCTTCAGGGTCATGGGTAATGGCATGAATATTCACATTGTGAGCAATTGCACACCACTTTCCGATAACTACTTTTGATCCTTTTCCGCTGGCTATCCGTCCGGAATTGAAGTAAGAGTGCTCCAATCGTAATATCTCCTGAAAGTACTATATGCGGTAAATAACCCAGTCTGGCAGTTGGATGTATATTGAACATCTTCCGGTATTCCAAATCCTTTTCTTTCATGGCCATAGTTTCTAAATAATTATAGAATCTCGCAGCCAACTTCTGAATAAATATACTTTTCAATTATTAATCCTACCGCTAATATACGCGAATAAAAGACACGAATGTACGCGAATGGAAGTAACAAGGGTTAGAGGATTGAGCCTTTCGCTGTGTCGATTTACAATGTACATCACAAACTATTGTCCAGCTTTTCATAGCCCGGCACTTTATCCAAGTACCCGGCTTCTACGGCTGATGCTACTGTCTTACACGGCAGATCGCGCTCCAGCACATCTTCTCGGGTCAATGTTCCAAAATCCAGCTCCGGATACTTTGCCTTAAGAGCCCGCATGATCTTCATATAAACATTGGGCCAGGTGCTCATTGCTCTGCCCTGACGGCGGAACTTCTGATTGAAGAGCCGGATGTATTCCCGGCAGTCATCTATATAGTCCTCACTAACATCAATTCTACGCCGAAAGGCATGCATCTCTTGAGTCAGCGAGTGATCCGGAGTGAACTTGGGTTTTACCTTCTTCCGAACAATGTATTTATTTAGCTTGGAATTGTAGTAAACCACTACGTCATCCATATTGCCGGTGAAGCCGGGAAGGAGTACTTTGAGCTTAGCTTTCATTTGTTACCTACCACGAATGTACACGAATGTTGGGTCCACGAATTACACTAATATCACGAATGTAAAGAATTAGGATTGAGAAGATTGAGCTGTGTGCTGTTGAGAGA
>JAQWBH010000616.1 GCA_028707405.1 Parabacteroides sp.
AGGAAATACACATTCCTTACCATCTAAGATAATTTTTATAGGCGAATCAGCTATAACCTTGACACTTCCAACAGACAAAGCAATAATCAAACCAAGTAATATTACGCTAAATCGTTTCATAAAAATCCCTCCTTATTTTTAAAATATTTTCTCATGCTATATTCACTTCAAAAAAAAAACAACTAGTTCAACAGGGTAGTCACCTTATTGAGCTATTAGCAATAAAATAAAAACTAAACTCTTTCGGTAACCTGGCAATCATAGTTTTAAAAAATCTTAGACCCATGGCTTTGTGTCTCTATCTTTAGATAGATTTTACATTTTAACCATTTATATGAAAACATTATATGCAAAATTATAGCATAAAATACAAATTAAAGCAAAAGGGACGGTATGGTAGGATAGCGTCAATTTATTAGGATATTAGGGCAAATGCATTACTAGGAGGACTTTTCTTATGAGGAGACCGTGGAGGGTAGAGTACAAGGGCGGAATATACCATGTAATAGCTCGAGGGAATAATAAAGAATATATATTTCGGGAAAGCATAGATAAGGGGTACTTGGTGAATCAGCTGAAAGAATGCAGTATTTCTATTGGATGCAGGGTATATGGATACGTATTGATGGACAACTATTACCACATGATAATACAGACTCTGGATAAGAAACTGCAGGAGATAATGCACCAGATAAATAATAAATACAGTAAGTATTTCAACGGTAAATACAAAAGAGTAGGGCATGTGTTTCAAGTAAAATACAAATTATGCTTTTATTGCCCAACGCAATTTAGCAGAACGAGCACGACTATTGGTATTACATTCTTCCGATGATGGCCGAATAGGACCGGGAGCTATTTCACGATAGACGCCTTCACGGAAAAAGTGTTGAAAAGATTTTTTAACGAGACGATCTTCTCCTGAATGAAATGAAAGTATAGCAATGCGCCCACCCTCAGAAAGGGCAGCAGGAAGTTTTTCCAAAAATTCATATAACACTTCAAATTCATTATTGACATCAATTCGCAATGCTTGAAAGCATCGTTGACAGGATTTTTTAATCTCGTCTTTTCGTTTATTTTCCGGAATAAATTTCAGAGCATCAGTGATAATTTGTCGGAGCTGTGTTGTTGTTGATATGTCTATTCCTTTTTTAATTTCTGAAATAATGGCGCGAGCGATTACTGCGGCATTAGGCTCGTCCGAATTTTCTATCAACATTCCTTCTAATTCATCTTGCGAAATAGTTTTTAAACGAGCTGCGGCAGATATACATCTTTTGGGATTCAGCCGTAAGTCTAATGGCCCTTCCCGTTTAAATGAAAACCCTCTTTCAGGATTGTCTATTTGCATAGAAGAGACACCCAAATCTGCCAATATAAAATTCAATGGCCCGGATTCGAAAGCAATTTGATCTATTTCGGAAAAGTTCATTTGCTTGAACGTTAAAATTTCGGGGCCATAACCTAATCTCTCTAAACGCTCTTGGGTGCGAGGTAATTCAAAAGAATCTACATCAATTGCATACAAGTGCCCCTTTGAATTTAAACATTTAAGCATCTCTAAAGTATGGCCACCATAACCTAGTGTTGCATCTAATCCAGTTTGTCCCGGAGTAATTTGTAAGAATTGTAATATTTCTTTTACGCAAATTGAACGATGCATACCGGCAGGAGTATTGCCCTTTTGAATAACTTTTGCCACAGCATCGGGATATTTCTCAGGTTGTAGTTCCTTATATTTTTCTTTATAAGCTTTAGGGTGAGTGCCTTTATATCGAATACGTCGCTGATGTTTTTGCTCTTGATTATCCATTGCATAACGAAAGGAATTTAGCGTTTATGAATTCAAAATTAGAAATTGATGTTATACAAAACGTTTGGCTCATTCTTTCTCCCACCTTTTTTACTATATTTTTGTAATGTTATTATAAATCGTATGATACCAAATTCAATTTACAAAAGCAAACTTGCAAAGAAGAAAATCAGTCAGAAAAGCAAAGCGTATAGCTGAAGGAGATTTAAAAATCCCAATTAAAATATTCATACGGAAGAAAGAAGGAGATTAGGTTGCAAAATATAGATGAGAAGAGTAATTTGAGTGACAACACACTAAAGATGATAAAATACAGAACTTAAAAGCGACAAAAATAATCTTTCGCTTTATGGTGGAAATTTATTATCAAGCTGTCTGCTTCGGCAGGCGGCTTTTTTTGAATAATATTTCTAAATTATTGTAACGAAATCGTATTTCGAGAGTTATATAAGTGAAAGGGGGTGAAAAGGCATGGACTTCGAGGAAATATATTACCTATACTTCCGAGATGTGTTTTTGTATATAAGGTCCTTATCCGGCGATGAGGGTATAGCAGAAGAAGTCGCACAAGAAACAAAATGCATATTGGATATGATTCACTTGATGACATACCTGATACGGGAGTCACTATATCGGGAAATCTTATGAATGAAGAAGATGCCTTTATCATCCATCAGTTTCTTCACACTATGGAAGAAC
>JAQWBH010000617.1 GCA_028707405.1 Parabacteroides sp.
CTTGAAATACGACGAAAACTCGTCCCAAATAAGAACAATTTTAATCTCGTTTTTAATGATGATGTCTTTAAGCCAATCAATTAGCCTATCAGTGTTGAGCTCAAACGCGGTAATGCCACGTTTATCGGAAAGATAGAAAATATTCTCCATCAATTCTTTTAACTCGCCGCCCTTACGAAGGTCTTTTAATACCTCGTCGGCCGTAGATTGAGAGAAGCGGCTCGAGAATTCTGGTAGTTGCAAATACTCGTCAAAGTGCTTTTTGTTTAGCGGGTCTTCAAGCCATGCAATAACGCTATCACGCAGAGTATTTTCACCTTGATAGGAGACGCCTGCTTCCACAAGCGCTGCCTTTACGCTATCTTGCACAGCAAGAAGCAGATCACGAGTGCCGTTAATACCACCGCTGGCATAACGATATGCCGCTACTATTTTTCGTTCTTTATGACCGAGTAGCCTGCTGAGCAGGTCTTTGTTCGCATTCGTTTGAAGCACATGTTTGTACCTGTCGTCTTCCCAATATTCACGCAGTTCCGCTTCGGGAACTTCGAGGATTCTCTTCAAGGCATAAGCACACTGGCTTTTACCAGTGCCATATGCACCGTGAACCCAAACCGGAGACTTACTGCCCGCAAGCATACGCTCCACATTTTTTAGGAGGTCAACAAATGTGGGGTGCGGATAAGTTTTCTTCCATAATTCAGGGTTCTTACAAATTGCTTCTTGATCGATACAGCGAAAGAAATCCTTGTCAATATTGAAATATTCAATGTATTTGTCAGCCATTTTTAGTTGCCCTCCTTAAACAGTTCAAGAACATCTTCTGATGTTTTATCATCTTTAAGCGAGATTTTATCGAGATCGTTGGTGAAAGTTGCGTTGATAAATTCAGGGTATTTGCCCGACAAACCAAGCAGCAGTGGTATCATCGCCTTGCGGTTAAACCCAAAAATTTTGGTAGGTGAAACGCCGTCGCGTTCGATATTATCAGATAGTAAAGCATTCAGTGCGAATTCCTTGTAGTCATTACACTTCTCAGCAAATTTGTAGAGGGCATAGAGGATAACGCGGGGATCGCTGATCGAGCAAACCGTCCTTGCTAAGTCACCCTCATCGGTAACATAGCCGAAATTAAGCTTTGTACCAAGAGGTGTTTCTGTTAGGCGTTTATATGCCCCGCAAATTGACTTAGCAACAGGTGGCTTGACATCAAAGTTTATTAACATATTCTCTACAGTTTTTCGCTCATACACCCTTCCAACTTCAAGATTGTTGACATACCATTCAACAGTTGGATTTTCGTTTACAAGATTTATATAAATAAGCCCCATTGCCGTATCACTATCCCAGCCAAGCGATATAACAATATCGGCAAAAGGTAGTAATGAATCTCTTTCAGCGATTCCTGCATTTCTGAGGAACCGCTTGAAAAATGAAATCTGCTCCGGACCCAATCCGTGGTCGCTAAAGAAATCATTTCCTTTCTCGAACAGATTTTTAAACCATTCGGTTTTAGGTGCGTGATTTGACATAGTGTTAAGGCTTTTCATAGTACTTCCTCCTCCTTGTGGATGTCTTAACGAATGGTATAAAAGACAACCACTATCAATTTGGTGGCATTCTTTACAATGCAAACAGCCATCTATCTTTACCGCTCCGTTTACGAAACTTATGCATTCATTTGGACAATTTGCTTGGCAAACCTTACAACCTTTGCAATAAGCGGCTTTATGAGCAACTTGTCGTACCAGCCGACTTAATAAAGGTTTACTCTTTTGTAAGGATTCTGGATATGTAATCACAAACCTTTTACCAGTTTCTTGTATTGAAACTTGTGCCTTTTCGTCTTCACTAAGGGTTTTCACCCACTCTGCCAAAGATGAACTTGGATATTCTGCTTCAATAACGATCTCGTTATCATTTATTTTTTCAAAATAATGTATCGGATTATTAGCAATATCACGGCCATTTTTGCGAGCATTCCAGCCACCCTTTGAAATGTAATCTTCGCCTGATATCGTTTTTCGCCCATTAGATTTTTTTATCTTGTCAAAATAGAAGTTTACGTCATCAGGGTAATTCTTCAACTCAACATACGCTGATTTGCCACCACCCATCGGGCAACAAAGACAACCAACACGCGAGCTTCCTCTCTTATATGCCTCGTTAATAACTACACTATGAGCATATATATATAGCCAAACTTCGGCAGAAGTCCACTCCAAAATCGAATTATGGCTGTACTGCCCTTTTATCTTTTTTCCGTTGTTCTCATATTCATATTCTGAACGTGTTGCACTTTCTTCTGCGCGAACACCAACATATGCAAGTCCAGTATAATTCCGTTTGCCCGTAACTTCCCGAAGTTTTAATGTCTGTGGCGTGGACTTATGTACGGAACAGCACCAACGCAATACCCGAGACGGTGGGGCAAACAAGTCCCAACTTTCCGAGGGCGACAAATGCGAACTTGAACGATAATATTTTATGCCCTCGTTTTTGCACTGTTTCTCA